>JAYOII010000011.1:0-22893 GCA_038118685.1 Opitutia bacterium | reverse complement strand
CACCAGCCCATGACCATGATATGAAAAACATTTAATTTATAATGGTGTTAATTTAAGATTAGGCCATATCCTTTTTGAACCTGCAGCCAAAGTTTCATGTTCTCATCACATCCATTTTTTTCATTTGCCCTTGTAAGCATGACTTTTGTCTGTTCCTTTTCCCATGGGCAAAGGAACGTGATCTTTCAGGATGACTTCAACCGGGCTGATGCCGCGGTGGTGGAGAATGATTGGATCGCGAATGGACCGGCTGCCCTGAGGGGCAAGGCGCTTCACTTTCAATTGGATGATGGAGAATTTCGTCCCCGTGCCCGGCGGACCTTTGCGAAGCGCGAGGGAGGCAGCTTCAAGGTGTCCTTCCGGTTCGACTGGTTGCGGAAAAACGAGGGCAGTTGGGCCTTTTTCATGCAGTTGGGGAATGGCGCCGAGATGCCCAAGTCCCTGATCTTCGAACGGGACTTGACCAAGGGCGTGGGAGTGAACTTGGCCTGGGGTGGCCGTGACTTGGTTGGAGGCGAAGCACCCGGTTCGTTCGGTTACTTCAAGGACATGAGGTTCCACAAACTTTTCCTTGCCAACGACTCGAGGGCGAAGGACACCGTTGTGTCCGACCCCGTGGTCACGCTGGAGATCGATTTGGACGTCGGCACTTATACTGTCGGCTTCAACGGCAAGACCTACCCAAACCTTCCCCTCGAGAACAGGGGGCCGATCGATACCATCCGGTTCGTGGCCACCGGATGCAGCAAGACGGGTTTCCTCAAGAGTTCGATCGATGACCTGATCGTCGTTGGAGGCAGGAAACCGGCGGTTGCCAAGGCCACCGGAGAAACGGATGCCCCCCCGACTTCCGACCCTGAAGAGGTGGAAAAGAAACCGACGGGTCCGAGGATGCAGACCTCCGGTGAACTGGCTGGCGTTGATATCAGGACCTTCAGGGAGCAGGTGGCGCCGTTGATGGAGAAGCATTGCGTGGGTTGTCACGGTCCGGATAAACAAAAGGCACGGTTGCGTTTGGACGGGGTTCGGGGTTTCCGGCTTTCGGATCGTCACCTTTGGACGATGGTTCACGAACAGCTTTCCCACGGGGATATGCCTCCTGAGGACGAGCTTCAGCCAAGCAAGTCGGGCAAGGCGAAGATGCTCGCTTGGGTCGAGAAGGAGCAGCGTGCCTTGGGGGCGGGCAGCACCCGGCGGCTCAACCGCCGCGAATTTGGAAGCGCCTTGCAGGATCTGACCGGACTAACCGTGGACTTTGCCTATAGCATCCCCGGGGACGGGAAGGTGAATGGCTTCGACACGGGAGCGGAAGCGTTGCAGGACGCGGCCGACTCGGTGAACCAAATAATGGAAGTCACCCGCCGAGCGGTGGACGGAATACGTTTTCTGGAGCCCGCGCCCGGCAGGAAGCTCAGGGCCGACTTGGTGAACGTGGAGAAGGACCCGCACAAGCTCTTCGACCCTTGGAAGGATTCGGGCGTAACCCCTGAGAAAACCCCTCGCATCGCCAGACCTGGCCTAGGAGCCCTGATCGAGCCCAAATGGCCTAGGGATCGATCGAGCAGTATGTTCGGGGTAACCGCTCCTGAGGACGGACAGGGCATAGCCCGGATAAAATTCAGCGTCGTTTCCTACTCCGCTTTTCCCGATGTACCCAACCCCATCGCCTGGGTCAAAATTGGCGGAAGGGTCATCGACCGTCGGGAAATCTCCGGCCCGGTGGACCTCGAGTATCAAGTTCAGTACGAGGACTCGATTCTGGGCAAAAAGGGTCTCTCCATCTGCTTCACTCCGCGGGTGGAAATGCCTTATGCCGTCAAGGGCTTTGAAAACGAGGACAAGTCGAAGCCCTCGGAACTGCCCGCCGGGGCGGGTCTCTTCCGTCCGGTGTGGGACAAGAGAAAGTTGCGTAATCCGGAGGAGCAACCAAGACCCTTCGTTGCCCTCCGGCAAGTCGAGTTGGAACCCGATTACGTCGCTGTTTGGCCACCGGCTGAATGGCGGGTCGATCTCGGTGAGCTTCGCGACGACGAGAAAAGCGCCGGGAAACTGCTTGCCCTTTGGATGGAGCGGGCTTACCGCCGGCCGGTCAAAACAAGTGAGCGCAAACCCTTTTTCGCCTTTTACCAAAAGCTTCGTGGGAACGGCATGACTTTCGACGCCGCTTTGCGCTCCACCTTTCAGTCCGTTCTCATGAGCAGTCCCTTCCGGTACCTCGCCTCCAACGCTCACGAGGACAAGGTCATCGCCGATCATGCGGTGGCTTCCCGTCTGAGCTTCATGCTCTCAGGGGCTCCGCCCGACGCTCAACTGCTCGGCTTGGCTGGGGCCGGAAAACTGAGAGATCTCAAGGTGCTTGAAGCCGAAGCGGACCGGTTGCTCGCAGACCCGCGCAGTCACCGCTTTTTCATACGCCCCTTTGTCACGCAATGGCTCGAGATGGAGCAACCGATCACCTTGGTTGATGATCATCGTGGCAAGGCCAGCTATCATTTTCGCCGTCATTTGCAGGATTCCATGCGCGAGGAGACACACTCCTATTTTGGCCGTCTGATTGCCGATGACCGGCCGGCGAGTGAGCTGATTTCAAGTGATTGGACAATGATGAACGACGCCCTCGCCCGCCATTACGGCTACAGTGGCGTCAGGGACGGACACCTTCGCAAGGTTCGGTTGCGGCCCGATGACAAACGCGGTGGAGGGATCACATCCCATGCCGGAATCCAGTCCATGCTTACTTGGATGGGGGACAACTGGGTCATCTACCGCGGTGCCTGGACGGCCAAGCATATCCTCGACGATCCTCCTCAGTTGCCTCCGTTGGAGGTTCCCGAGCTCGATCCGACGGCAGGTGACAACAAACATAAGACAACCCGGGAGTTGATGATTCAGCATCGGGAGGATCCCAAGTGTAACGTTTGTCATACCAAATTGGACCCGATCGGCTTTGCCTTTCAGAATTTCGATCTGAGCGGACGTTGGCGCGACGTGGAACATGCGTCTTACCAAGTGGACGAGCTCGACGGAAAGATAGCTTGGCGGGGCAAGGGAAAGACCAGGTCGGTCGATACCGTTGGCGAATTGCCCGGTGGACAGAAGTACCGCACCTATGATGAATTCAAGGAGATTTTGATTCGTGATTATCAAGATGACGTCGTGCGCGGTCTGATGAAAAACTTCATGCTTTACGCCACGGGCCGGTTGCCCGACGTCGACGATCGGGCTGAAATCGATGAGATCATGAAGCGCCATGCCGCCAAGGGATACCCCCTTGGGAAAATGCTCCGATCGGTCTTCCTGACGGATGCTTTTCTTGCTCATTGAGGATGGAACCGTTGACTTTAAGGGCATGACCGAACACGATGATAATCCATTGAAAGAGAGAGGATAGTGCGATGAATAAAAAACGAATCATGAGCCGCCGGGCGGTATTGGGTGGATTGGGGGCAACCTTGGCGCTGCCTTTTCTTGAAGGACTTGGGGGCAAGACGTTGGCCGCCGGACTGAAGAGACGGGATCCTTCCCGTTTCGCCTGTTTCTACATTCCCGGCGCCATAAGCCAGTACAAGTGGTTTCCTCAGGATACCGGTTCGGACTACACGCTTGCCGCTTCCCACAAGCCCCTTGCTCATCACCGCGATCATTTTTCCGTACTTACCGGCCTTTCCCATATCAAAGGGCGCATCAGTGGTCACGTCCATCCATACAGCTGGCTGACCGGGCATAACATCAACCTCGTTCCCGGCACCAAGACCAACACGATCTCGGTCGATCAGGTGGCGGCCAAGCACTTGGGGTCGACCTACCTGAATTCGCTTGTTCTTTCCTGGACGAGCGGGGTGGGAGTGACCACGCTTTCGCGCAACTCCCTTGGGGTGGACATTCCGGCGACGGCCGACTACCGTCAGGTCTTCGAGCGCCTCTTTCCGCCCGCCGACCGGGCTGAAATCCGAAAGAAACAGGAGCGCCTGGCCCTCAATCGGAGTATCCTCGATACCGCCATGGGCAACGTAAAGGACGTCAAGCGCAAGCTCGGACGCATCGATCAGGAACGTGTCGACCAATACCTTCACTCGGTACGCGACGTCGAGAAACGCCTCTTTCAAAAGGAGGCGATCCTGGAAGACGGCCGCCCCAAGTTCGACGAATCCAAGGTTCGCCTCGAAAGGGAGGTCAAGAACAGCTTCCAGGAACACGTTGAGCTGATGACCGACTTGATCGTTTTGGCCTTTCAAACCGATATGACGCGCGTCGCCACCCAGTGTCTCGGCGGGGAAGCGGGTCCCAACTACGACGACTACAAAGTCTGGGCCCAAAAAGCCGGTGCCCAGCAACGCGGTACTCATGACGTCCACCACAAAGGGGGTGGAAACCGGGGAGCGGACAACCCCGACGTCATCGCCCTGAGTTACCGCGACGAAATGCTTTGCGCCTGCATGGCCCGCTTCATGGACAAGCTCAAGGACATCCGGGCATCCGACGGCACCTTGCTCGACCATACCGCAATCCTCTTTGGCGGCGCCCAGACGGCCAGCCACGTCGGCAGCAGCTTCCCGACCATTTTGGCCGGCGGCAAGGCCTTGGGCTTCAAGCATGGCCAGCACGTCAAGTGGTCCAAGGACAAGCGGCCCATGTCCGACCTGTACCTCACCATCCTGCAGCAACTTGGCTGCCCGGTGAACTCCTTCAAGGAAAGTGTGGGACCAATTGGTGACTTGTTGGCCTGATTTCAGGCCGGTGAGGGTCAGCGTTCTATTCTTCCTCACGTTTTCGGCCGTTGGTTCCTGTCTTGCTACCTCTTCCGCCCAGCCTCCTTTTGCCACTTTCAAGGGACACGAGGGATGGATTGGTTCCGTAGCCTTCAGTCCAAACGGCAAGCTCATTCTGTCCGGAGGGGAAGACAAGACTCTTGAGTTGCGGAATGCCGATACGGGAGGGCGAGAAGCCGTTTTTACAGGGCACGAATCGGGGGTTGCGAGCGTAGCCTTCAGTCCGGATGGAAGACGGGTCGCATCGGGAGGATGGGACCGCGTCCTGAAAATTTGGGATGTCGCTAGCGGTAAGTCGACGATGGCACTCAAAGGCCATGCAGGACGCATTACCTCAATCGCCTTCAGTCCGGACGGCAAACGATTAGTCTCGGGAAGCGGGGATAATGCTCTCAAGATATGGGACGTCAAGGAGGGGAAAGCCCTTTTTACTCTTTCTCACGACAACGAGTACGACGTTACCTCAGTCGCCTTCAGTCCGGATGGTCAATATGTTGTTTCAGCGGACGGAGAAAATCAAATCAAGGTTTGGGAATCTTCTTCGGGGGAGGAAATAAAAAACCTTTTGGAGCACGATGGAGCGGTCAGTTCCATCGCCTTTAGCCCGGACGGAAGGTATCTGGCAACGGGCAGTTGGGACGATACGGTCATCGTGTGGGACTCAGGTTCCGGTGAATCGCTTTCGATTCTCAAGGGCCATTCCGATGATATCGTGATGGTTGCCTTTAGCCCGGATTCCTCTCTCATTGCATCGGCCAGTGAGGACAAGACGATCAGGCTTTGGGACGCCCAAAGTGGAAAGACACTCGCCACCCTCGGTCATGCCAAGCGTTCCACCTGCATTGCCTTCAGTCCGGACGGTGAGCGACTACTTGCGGGTGGGAAGGGAACCTTGATGCTTTGGCGGTTGGAAGACGTAATCGAGGGCTTTCAAACCGAAAAAGAATAAGCAAGGTTTCTCGGGTGATGCGGCGGAGTTTATACCAATGCCATCACTCCGTGCGTGAGTTGAGTTGGCTTGAACGGAAAAAGAAAAAAGTCACTCACTTTTGTGCTTGGAGCGACGGAGTTTTTTTAACGCGTCGAGGACGAATCTGGTCGGGATGGCATAGGTCGTGACACGATCCACCCGTGCTACGTTGATGCCCAAAGCTTTTCCGTTCAGGTCAAGAACGGCTCCTCCCATGGCAGTGGGCGGCAGGGAAACGTCATGTTGGATGATCATGGGGAAATTGTCTTTGCGCTTGGAAACGGGCCCGCTCATTCTGGCGTTGCGGCTCATCATGTCGAAGACGACGGAGCGGTGACCCAGTGTCACCCGATAGGAAAGCATTTTTTTTCCCCGTTTCACCTGAATGGCAACAATGTCACCCGGATCATTGGATCCCACCAACTCGATCATCTTTTCGCGTGCCGTGACTTTTTTTCCCTCCACGCTAGTGACGACGTCTCCGCTTTCCAATCCTGCCGCAGCACCGGCGGAGCGGGGCATAACCTGCTGGATCATTACCCCGCCCACTTCCTCTCCATCCCGACCAAGGATCACTCCGATTACCCCGCCGAGCCTTTCGATGGGTCTGCTTTTTGCCCCGACTACGCCGACTTTTAATTTTTTGAGTTCGGGGTCAGCCGCAACCAACCAGGAACCTTCGCGGGAGTCTTCCTCTTTGGCCCAGGACACGGGTGTCAGTTTTTTGGCTCCTTTGATCTTGAGCAGGGACAGATCCGTGGCCTTGTCTTTGCTTTTGGTTTGAACCTTGTAAGCGGTACCATCGGCGAGGATGGCCTCTTCAACTCCGATCGAAGAGCTCGCTTTGGTAAGGACGTGTCCCTTTCTGCTTACGATGGTACCCAAGGCAAGGGTGCGTCCCTCACTGACGAGTCGCACGGTTGAACCGAGGGCTGCGTTCGATGATTCCCCGAATGCATCCAAGGTCTCACTGCCGTTTCGGCGCTGTTCGACAGGCAGTCGGTCGATAGCCTCCAAACGGGTCAAGGACGCAATGAATAGGAACAGGCAGACTTTGGAAAGCTGACTGCAAAACCGATGTAAGTAAGTACGCATGATTATTCGGGGCGTTTGCCCAATTCGACGCTCACGGTGAGCTCTTTTTTCCCGCGCCTGAGATCAATTATGATTTCATCGCCCGGCTCCTTGGAGCCCACCACGATGAAAAGTTCTTCCTGACTATCTATGGGTTCTCCATCGATTGCGGTGATGACGTCCGATTTGAGAATGCCTCCCTTTTGGGCTGCAGATTCCTTGACCAGGTTCATGATCTTAAGACCTTCTTCGGATTCCGTCGTGCCAACACCTAGAAAACCTCCTTTTTGCAGATCCCTGCGGGAAACCATGGTGCCTGTTTTGAAAAGATCCCAGTGCTCAAGGTAGCTTTCGATGGGGGCGTGGAAATTCGTGTCGTCATCTTTGGCTATTCGACTGTGTATGCCAATGACTTCGCCATCGAAGTTGAACAAGGGGCCGCCCGAATCCCCCCCCAATAGGCGGCAATCCGTTCGCAAGGTCGCATATTGTTTGTTTATGATACGGCCGATTCTGGTGACCATCCCGCGCTCTTCAATAAATCCTCCCGGGTGTCCGAGAGCAAAGCACCAATCTCCAACTTGGGATTTCCCTTTTTGAGCCAACGGAGCAAAAGGCCAATCCCCTTTGTCTTGGATTTTACACATTCCGGAATCCGAGATTTCGGAACCACCCATGGTCACGGCATTGAGTCTTCGGCCATCCGGAAGGACGATCTTCACGCTGCGGCCAGGTCTGCCCGAGACATGACCGGCAGTCAAAACCAGTCCGTCCTTGCTCACGATTACACCACTGCCGGCACCCCCTCCGCTCTGCACCGCCACCACTGCTTGCTTTGCTTTTTTCAGGGTGTCCTGCAACTTGGCCTGAATGGACAGGAGATCCTCCTTGGATTCAGGGACTTTCTTTTCCCATGGCTTCGGGCTTTTGGCGGCATCCGCGGTGAATGCAGCTGATGAAAAGAAAAAAATGCAGGTCAAAACCCAAAGAGTCTTGTTCAAGAAAAATTTCATTAGTTACATGTAAACAAACTTTGAGACACACTCAAACAAGCGTCGTCAACCGATACCTTTGTGCAGACCTGTAAGAAAGGTAGAAAGTCCACGAAACTTTCCCGGTTTGCCAAAGGATAACTTCACCGATGAGAGCAGGACCCATTTTGGCAGGAGTCTTATTTTTTCTTGGGGGTGGCGCTTGATGCCTTGCGGATGACCACGCGGACGCCAAGGTAGTTGCGCTGGTCGCGGTCGCCCATCTCCTGACGGTGAGCCGATCGGCAATACTGGGGTGTAGAGACCCATGAACCGCCTCGCATCACGGCGTCGTCGGTCCATTCGGCAACGTTGCCGAGGACGTCGTGAAGGCCCCATGGGTTCTGTTGGAAGGATCCCACGGGAGCCAGCTTGGCATGACCGTCGGATAACGTGCGGTGGGCGTGGTTTGCGTAAACCTCGGCGGTGTCAAACCACGCTTTGTCTGCGAAGTTAGCGTAGCGGTTGATATGCGACGAATTTTTGCCGAAGAAGTAGGCGTCATTTGTTCCAGCCCGTGCGGCGTATTCCCATTGAATTTCCGAGGGGAGGCCGAATTCCCAGCTTGGGGGGAGGAGACCCATTTTCTTAGCGGCCTCGTTCATGGGCTTGATTTCCCGAGACAGGGTATCCTTGGATTGGCTGACCATGTTCACGGGATGGAGTTTGTCATGGTCAATCGCCTTGCTGTTCTTATTCCCCCGCCAAAGGCCACGGGGCCACTCGTACTTGGCCATCCAGAAGCCTTCCTTTACGACAACTTGCCGTTGGGCTTCGTCGGCAAAGCGACCCGTCTCCGTAACGGGGCTTCCCATGGTGAATTTGCCGGGTGGGCACCAACAATAGACCATGCCGCGCGGGCCCACCCATTCGTCGCCTGCTTGGCGTCCGGGAATCATCTTGTTAGGGGGGCTTACTGCTTTCGAGGGCTTGCCGAGGGTCTTCAGGACCGATTCGTCGAGATGGAGGTCTGGAATCTTCAGGGCAGGGGGGGCTTCGTCCGGGGTATCGAGGATGACGAGGTTGCGTGAGCTGCCTCCCTTGGCTTGCAATTGATCCAAGACGAAATTGACGCCCAGTCCGCGACCGGGCTTGCTCTTGACGTCCAGCAAACAAAAAGTCTTTTGCTTGAGGTATTCTCCGGGCGCTGTCCGTCCGATGAAATAAACCAGGGCAGTTCCTCGGACGGGCGTGCGGGTGGCGAAGCCCTCGACCTCGCGCTTGATCTGGTTGTTGTCGGGGTTCGTTATGACGGAGCAGTGAAAACCATGGGCCTCGAGTCGATTGATCAAGGGCTGCAAATTCGGGGTGGGCAGCTTGAGTTCGGCTGCTTCGTAAGCATGGACTTCCATCACCAAGGCGGCCCGGTGCTCGGCATTCGCATTGCCGGCAAACAGCAAAAAGGCCGACGAAAACTGGAATACCCGGAGCACCTCAGCTCATGATTTCGGCCAATGGCCCCGTTTGGTCGAGGTCGCCCAAGCCAAAGTCGGGTACGCCGAAGGTGTTTTTCCTTTCGCCCACGGCGTGGAGGAGCGAGAGGTAAAGGTTCGCGATGGTGCGGTGGCCTTGGTTTCCATACCAGGGGTAGCGCAGGTAGCGGTTGCCGAGCTTGAGCCGGCCTCCGAGGTCGCCGATGAGAACAAACGGCCATTCTTGACAAACCGGGTGGTGACCCTCGGCCGAGTCGGACAAGTATACGATGAGCGTGTTGTCCAGCATGGTACCGTCCCCTTCGGGCACGGCTTCCAACCGGTGGATGAACTTGGCCAATTGCTCAAGGCACTTGCGGCGGATATGGGCGTGACAATCGGGGCCGGGAATACCGGCGAAATTTTGAAAATTACCATGGCCGATGGCATGTGCTCCAATGTAGCCGTCGTCCCCCTTCAGTCCCAATTCGCTTGCCATGCAGGAGAGGCCGATTCGATCCGGTCCGGCACCTCCGGAAACGGTTGCCACGTTGGTCAGGCCAGCGATCATGCTACCGGCCGCGATCTCAAACTGGGCTTCCAAACGTTCGAATACACCGGTGGGACCGGTTTTGCTTTCCATGATCCGGCCCGTTTGGGGGTCGATTTCGGGAGCTGCCGAAGCGATCTTTTTGGCCATGACCCCGAGCTTTCCCTGGCGGGCGCTCATGGACTCGAAGGCATTCAGGTAGCGTTCGAGTTTTTCCTTTTCGGACCCATCCAAGCGGGCTTGCATGCGTTTGACGTCGTCTGCCATGAAGTCGAGCAAATTGGTGTCGACGTCAAAGTCCTTGCGGGCGTCTCCGTCCGTTCCGGCGGCGAAGAATTGCTTGTGGGCCTGGACCGGGTTGAGGAGGGTGGGCAAAGCCTTGCCCTTGCCCGCGGAGGTGAGGTTGTAAGTGATCGACATGGCCTTGTTCGATACGCCCAGTCCGACGTGCGGGTAAATGCCGCCCAGTTTGCGGGCGAGGGCGGCGTCGATGGTTTCCCCATAGTCCTTCTTGCTCATGGGCCAGCAACCGAGGGCGGCAAACCCCGAATTGTGACTACCGCGGGCGATGCGCCCGGAAAGGCCGTGAATCATCGTCATTTTGTTTATCCACGGAGCCAAGGGTTTCATGGACATGCTCATGGGATGATTATCCAAGGACCGATCCTCCATCTTGGAGGGGTTTTTGGGAAATTCGATTCCCTGTGGTTGAACGTCGCGCGGATACACCCCGTTGCCTTGTACGAAAAAGAGCACGCGGGCCGGATTGGCCGCTCCCTTGCCCGCCGCTTCCAGTTGGCGGATGAAAGGCGCAAGATAGAGGCCTCCCAATCCGAGAGTGGCTCCGCGAAAGAAGGTGCGTCGGTTGATCATAGTCTTTGTTTGTTCTTTTGTCTCAAGAGAAAGGAATCGGAGGAAAGAAGCGAGGCTACAAGGGCCCGGAAGCTGCCATTTTCTTCATGGTAGGCGCTGTGAGCGTCCTGCAGGGTGTTGGCGTCACCGAGGGTTTCGTTGCGTCCCATGAAGTAGCGGAAGGCGTGGCGGACGAAGACCTGCTCCACTTCCTCGGATGCGGCGAGCCGTTCGATCATGGCCACGGGGGAAGGGAACTCGCCGTGAATTTGAGGGAAGCGCGACCGTTCGATGGCTCCGGAGGGATCCACCGGTTGGGTGGCATCCCGACGTTGCAGCCGCCCGTAGTGGTCATAGCGCTCGAAAGGAAGTCCCAAGGGATCCATTTTCTTGTGACAGCGCTGGCATTCCGCGGCGGCGGTGGCTTCCTTCAATCGGTTGCGGAAAGAGGTGTGTTCTTTCTCCGGAACGCGGGCATCTACGCCGATGGGCACGTCGGGCACGCTTCCGCCAAGCAAGTGAGTGCGTATCCACTTGCCTCGTTGAACGGGGTGGTTCTCGAAATTACCGCTCCATGCGGCGAGCCATGCCGGATGGGTAAGGATTCCTGCCCGCTCTTCTTCGGGAAAGGCGACCGGTTGGTTGGCGAGGGACCATTTCCAGTCGTGGGGCAGGTTGAAACTGGTCTGGTAGGGCCAAGTCTTGTGGTGGCCTTGGACGAGGATTACGCCCTTGTTCTTCTCGTTCTTGTAGTTGGCGTTGACGTAGTATTTGCGGGTGGTGAGCAGGGTGTGGAGCACTTGAGTGTCCGCCCGCAGGACATCCCGGACATTGGTTTCGAGATCGGCCACGAGGCGGTTGGCGTCGTGTTTGCCGTCCTTGGGTTGGTCTTTGAACACCTCTCTGGCGTACGGATAGTCGAAATATTCCCTGAAGAACTGGATCATGCGCGGGTTCTTGTCCTGCAGGAGGGAATCGTCCGCAAGACGCTCGGTCACTAGTTTCGAGACTTGTAGTCTGGTTGCGAGTTTCCCTTTCGCAGACGCGTCCAGGAATTCCCTCAAGGGCAGGTTGCCGAGCGAGTAGGAGAGAGCGAAGGCGATTTCGCGCGGGCTGAGACGAAGCCGGCCGAACTCGTCGGGTTTCCCCTCGCCCAACTCGGAGCGGTAGAGCACTTCCGGTTGCAGGAGTACGGCGGTGAGAAGCGCCTTGCCTGCGGTGACGTGGCCGCCCGTAGTCGTGGCTTTGGTATGGAAGGCCTGAAAGCGCGTGTTTTCCTCGGCGGTGGGACCGCGGCCTACGATTTTACGAAAGGCCAGGGCGATGGATTCCTCGACCAGTTGAGGGGAAGGCGGGGCGTCCGCTTGGACCAGTTCCTTGAAAGTCTTGTCGCGGGAACTAGGCCCGACGAGGGCGGCGGCGATTTTCTTGGCGTTGCCGAGCAAGGGAGCGGTGGCGGCTTCGTCGAGAAAGTAAGGGGCCGCGTAGTCCTTGATTTCCGGCCCGTCGAGCACGTTCAGCCCATTGGCCAAACCGGTGATTTTTTCCCCGAGCCGCGGCATGACGGAACGGTAAATAGCCGGGCGCAAACGCCAAATGCGCGGCGGGGCCGGGGTGACGTGACTGAGCCGTTTCCCGAAAAGGGCGGCATGGTCGACGTAGTTGCCGTACTGCGGGAGATGAAGCTTGGCCGATCCGAGATGATCGGGTCGCTGGGTCTTGAAGAGTTCGGTACGTACCCAATGGAGGATGCGGGCACGCTCGGCGACCGAGGGTTGCTTCTTGTTCTCCGGAGGCATCTCTACGAAATGAAGCTGCTCTTCGACCAAGCGCCATCTCTCGAGTGCGTCGTCGTCGGAAAGCATGTCGGGAGCGAGGTTTTCCAAATCGAATCGGCCCTTCTTGGTCTCCGTGTCATGGCAATCCATGCAATAGGCTTCCAGCAGGGGACGCACGTCCTTGTCGTAAGTTGCCAGGTCAGCGTCTGGTTGAGCGACTAGGGCAGACGAAGCCAGCGAGAAGATCGAAAGACTGAGTTTCCGTCCATTCATTTAATGATTACAATGGTCGGGTGGCTTGCCGTTCAAGCCATAACTTTAAGAACAAGGATGAAAATTTCGAGGGGTCCGTCATGATGGAAAGTACTCTTTGCATAATGGTCATGGCAGACCGACAAAATCTGCCTGATTTTTTTTTGAATCATCGGGTAAAAGGCAGCCTCATTAAGTGGTTGATCCTTCTCCAGAGGGTTCCTTATCCAAAAAGAATCCTAGCTGACGAGCTGATCCGAGTGTCTGATCGTTGTGGTTTCCGCCTTTGATTTCAATTGATCGAAAAGGCTCGAGTTATCTTATTCACGTATTTTTTTGTTGTTAATAAGTGGGTTTCGCCTATCTTATTCTTTCCCCTAACCCCAAAAATTACCCCTACATGAATCCGGAAGACGAAGTCTTTAAGAATTTCCTCGTGGAAATGGGGGAAAAGCTTGAGGAATTGGAGGAAAGCCTGTCCGAGTTGGAACAGGGCTATTCCTCCGAGGTCATGAACAAGCTTTTCCGTGCTGTTCATACCATCAAGGGCGGGGGTGGCTTCTTTGGATTGACCAAGGTATCCGAGCTTTCTCACGTCTTTGAAGACCTGCTCATGAAAGTTCGCGAAGGGGAATTGGAATTCGGGGAGCATATGATTGCTCCTTTCTACTCCGCTTGCGATGCCTTGAAGGAGATGCACGAGTCGACCGATTACGGGAACTCGACCGACGTTTCCGCGCTTTGCTTCGAGCTCAAGGCCGTACACGGAGGGCAGGTTTCCGCTCCTGTCGAGGCTTCCGTGCAACAGGATGAGAGTCAGGACGAGGTTTCTCCCGCTCAAGAATCCGAGCAAACTGTGGAAGAAGAGTCGCCCAAGGCGCAAGAACCGGCTCCTTCTGACAAAACCGAAGATTCCGGCACTTCAAAAGACGAGGGGTCTGCGAACTCATCCAAGCCTCAAACCAAGACTCCTCAGCCGGCTACTCCCGACAAATCGTCAGCCCAGAACGAAACGATTCGAGTGAAAGTCGACCTGCTCAACAAGCTCATGGAGTTGACCGGTGAGATTGTCTTGGGGCGCAACCAGCTTCTTCGCCAATTTTCCAGCATGGAAGACAAGTCCAACCTCGTCGCCATGGCTCACATGATTTCGGACCTTCAGCAGCTCGTTCTCCAAACGCGGATGCAGCCAATCGGAGGGACGTTTACCAAGTTCAAGCGGATCGTCCGGGACTTGAGCAAGCAGTTGGACAAGCCGATCGACCTTGTGATCAAAGGAGAGGACACGGAACTGGACAGGAGCATCATCGAATCTCTTTCCGATCCTCTCACTCATTTGATTCGCAATTGCGCCGATCATGGACTCGAAGATCCCTCCTCGCGTGTGAATCAAGGCAAGGACCGGGTCGGCACCGTCCGCTTGCAAGCCCGGCACGAAGGCGGGCAGGTGGTCATTACGGTGGAAGACGACGGGAAAGGCATTGACGCCGGAAAGGTCAAAGCGAAAGCCGTCGCCAACAACTTGATCTCTCAGACCGAGGCGGAGGCCATGGGAGACAACGAGGCGGCCAAGTTGATTTTTCATCCGGGACTCTCGACTGCGGAGGAAATTTCCAACTTATCCGGCAGGGGTGTGGGAATGGACGTCGTGAAGTCCACTTTTGAGAAACTTGGGGGCGCCATCGATTTGGAAACCAAGATGGGCGCCGGAACGAAGGTCATCATTCATCTCCCCACCACTTTGACCATCATGTCTTCGCTCATCGTCCGGATTGAGGGGGATCGGTATGCCGTGCCGCATTCCGAACTCAAGGAAGTGATTCTGGTGAGGCCCGACGACGAAGTCCAAATCGAAACCATTCGGGACCGGGCTGTCTATCGATTGAGGGGGAATCTTATCCCCATTCTGTCAATGGAAGAAATCACCGGGGTCGCCCGAAGTTCGGAAAAAGATCATTCGGTAGAAGCGACCAAAGACGGCGTCTCGGAGAAATTGTTTCTTGTTTTGCATTCGGGGGTCAATCAGTTCGGGTTGATTATCGATTCGATCGACCACACCGAGGAGATCGTGGTCAAGCCACTCGCTCAGATCCTGAGCAAGCATACCTTCTACGCGGGCAGCTCGATTCTGGGCGATAGCGACGTGTCCATGGTTCTGAGCGCCAACGGGATTTGCCAAAGCCACAAGCTTCATATTCATGATCTGGAATCGAGCATACAAAGCACCCAATCCATCGCTGAGATGCAGATCATCGACATGCAGGAAAAGCAGGATCTTTTGGTTTTCCGTTATGACGAGGAGGAGCAGTTGGCCATTCCCCTTTCTCTTGTTTTCAAGGTCGAACAGATCGAGGTGAGTCAGATCCAGAACGTATCCGACAATCACTTCATCAACTTGGAGGGCAAAAACATTCTTCTCCTTTATTTGGACAAGTACCTCCAAATCAAACCTCTCCCCGAAGGACTGAGCACTTTCTATATCATCACCCCGAAGATCAATGGCTTCGAGGTCGGGATCGTGGCATCTTCGATCGAGGAATCGGTTCACATGCGCCTTAACTTGGATTTGCCCCCGATCAACCAGAAAGCCGTCCTCGGCATCACTACCATCCGGGAGAAAATCACCTTTCTGGTGGACTTGTTCAGTCTGGCCGAGCAAGTGTCTCCGGAGCGTTTCCGCCGGAGCGAATTGGAGGGCAGGCCCGAGAAGGACCGGCTTCTCGTGGTGGAGGATACCCCTTTCTTCCGCGATCTGGAAAAGAACTACTTTGAGTCGGTCGGGTTTCGGGTCACCTTGGCCAACAACGGACAGGAGGCCCTTGATTTGCTCAAAGATCGTCCCAATTTCTTCAACCTCGTGGTCTCCGACATCGTCATGCCGATCATGGACGGCTACGAGTTGGTCAAAAACATCAAGTCGAACGTCAAGCTCGATCACATTCCCGTCATCGCCTTGACCTCTTTCACCGAAGAGGAAAATCAAGAGAAAGCCATCGCGGCAGGTTTTGACGGCTACGCCATGAAAACCAACAAGGAAAACATTCTCCGTGCGGTGGAAAGTTTTCTAGTGGAGGAGTAAGTTATGCTGTATTCCACTTTTTATCTCGGCGAGACTCAAATGGCGGTGCCCATTCCCAGCATTCTGGAAATCGGCCGCTCTTTCAAATTTCATCCCGTCCGCGGAGCTCCCGACGTGATCGACGGTTTGATCAACCTTCGCGGAAAGGTCGTGACCATTGTCAACTTGGGTTTGGCTTTCGAGGAAAAAGAGGTCCTTGCGGGAGACGAGTCGAGGATTTTCATTTTCAAGAACAACTCGGAATTGAGCGAGGTGGCCGATTCCGACGTGGAGATCGAGACCGCGCCCGACAACATTGGTATTCACGTGGACCGTATTTCCGACGTCATCCGAGTCGAGAACGAAGAACTGCAGGCTGTCCCACCGAATATGGCTCATCCTTTCTACAAGCACGTCGTTCGACGGGAGGATTCCTTTACCATAATCTTGGAGCCTTCCAAGATTCTCAACCTACACGAAAACCAGGATCTTTTATCATGAGCGAGCCAAAGGACATCAAGTTCAACATCTACAACCCCATCATCACCTATGAGCACCGGGCGGCCTACGATATGATCGTGAGTCACCTGCAGGAAATTTTTCCCATCTGCAACCAGGGCAAATGCAAAGCCCTGGAGGTGAGCGACGATCCGCAGAAGCAAAAGCAGATCAACGATCTGATGGAAAAAGTGGAATTCTTTTCCAACAGTCTCATCACCATAACCAAAGTCTTTTTCGACCAACTCTACCGGGCAAAGGAGACTTCGTCCCAGTCGATCTCCCAGTCTACGGCCATGATCAAGATCGACATGATCGAGCGCAATCTCCTTGAGCGTACCTGCGACGTCAGGTGGTGGGCTTTGGAGAAAGCTTTTTGGCAATGCATTACGCTGGCCGATGATCAAAAGAAAGGAAGCAAGGCAAAGGCCGGGTCCAAAACAGCCTCTTCGGCGAAGGCCCTGAAAGAAGCGGTCGAACTGGCTTGCACCAGGTTGGAGGATATCCGCAATTCCTATACCCTCTACCGGGATCTGGTTATTGCCGACATGGACGGAACCATTATCGCGAACTCCAACGGGGAGCGTCGTTCCGAGGTTTTGGGGATGAACGTCTCCGATGAGGAATGGTTCCGCAAGGCTCTCGAGACCAAGGACGGAACCGAATATTTCGTGCAGGACGTATCCCGCTCCAAACTCGAAGACATCGACTCGCTTATCTATTCCACCGCCTTGCGGGCCGACGGAGACGAGCAAGGTGAAGTGATCGGAGCGATGGGCGTTCTCTTTGATTTCCAGGGTGAGTCTCAAATCATCCTCAACGACTATTTGCCCAAGGACGGGGACGGACAAACTCTCCAAGGTTGGTTTTCCTTTTTCACAAACCAGAGCGGCCGAGTCATTTGCTCGAGCGACGAGAGCTTCGTCCCAAGCGGTGAAATCGCCGACCTTCCTCGTAACCATCGGAACCTTTCGACACCCGGCGAAGTCATCGTTTCCACGGGCACGGTGTGCGGGAACCGATCGCTCATCGTCTCCCACAAGAGCGAGGGTTTCGACGAGTACAAGGGACTCGACTGGACCAGTCACCTGATTCTTCCGGAGTCGGCCATGTTCGAACGGTCTCTGGTCAACGAGGACTATGGCATTTCACCTCAGGAGTTGATGAATTCCAAGCTCATTCCCGACCGGAACAAGCAGACCTATCGGGAAATTCAGCGTAACAAGGGAGACATCCAGTTGATCTCCATCAACGGTATCATTCTGGCTACTGATCTGGGCAAGGCGGGAACGAGTTTCATCCCGATCTTCGACCAGATCACCACTACGGGGAACTCCACCACTGGAAAAATGGAGGAATTGCTCTCCGAAATGTCCTCGGACATGCTTGAGCAAAACCTCAAGGCTCTGGAGAACTTCAGCAAGCAGGCCATCGACTTGATCGACCGGAATCTCTTCGAGCGGGCTGCGGACGTCCGCTGGTGGTCCACTGATCACGCATTTTGGGAAGCCCTGCAGGAGGGTTCGGACGGAAAGTTCGAACAGGCCTCCAAGAGGCTGGGGATCATCAACGCATCCTACACCATGTACCGGGATCTGATCATTGCCGACTCGAACGGCCGAATCGTTGCCAACTCCAAATCGGAGAACCGGGACAAGCTCAAGCGAACGAACGTATCCGAGCAATCCTGGTTCCGCCAAGGGATGCAGATTTCCAGGTCGGTTCAGTTCGGCGTGCAGGACGTGTGCGACAGTGAACTTGAGAACGAGGAGACCTCGCTCATTTACTGCGGGGGAATCCTCGAGAACGGACAGCGGGAGGGCAAGGTGCTCGGTGTCCTTGGCATCCTCTTCGACTGGGAAAACCTCGTCTTTCCGATCCTCGAAGGCTGTCTGCCCCGAATCAAGGGGAAGGTAGTCGACGGGGGAGCTGCGTTCTACGTCAACGACGAGCGCAAAGTCATAGCCACGACCGATTCCGAGAATTTCAAGATTGGTCAGGTAGTCGACCTGCCGGCTGAAAACCTCAACCTCGATGCGGGAGAGTCAGCCTCGGGAATCTTTTCAGCCAACGACCGCAAGTACATAATCGGTTCATCCAAGACTCAAGGCTACCGGGAGTATCAGGGGTTGGGTTGGACCGCTCACGTCGTCCGTCCGATCGACTGATTTTTCCATCCTTCGAAATGAGCAAAAGGGTTTTGCTTGCCTCGACCATCGGGGCGGTGGCCAAGAGTCTGTCTTTGGTCTGCGAATCGAATCATGCGAAGGTTTCCCACTTCACAACGGGTGAGAACCTCATCCACGAGCTGATCGAGGGCAAGTACGATGCCCTGTTGGTCGAGCACAACTTCCTCGAGGGCGAGCACCGAGATTTGTTGGCCAAAATCCGGGCCAAGCGCGAATTGCAGGATCTCTTTGTGATTGTTTACGCCCCCGCTCACCTTTCGAAGGAAGAGCTTGCCCGTACCAATGGTTCCAACGCAGTCCTCACGGCCCCTTTCAGCGATGCCAAGATCAACGCTCTTTTCAAGAGGGCGTTCTCCCTTCCCAAACAATGTCTTTTCGTGAGCGGATCGACTTACGAAGAATTTTCATTGGCCCTCTCCAGCATGGGTTATGACTTCAAGAGTCTGTCGAGCGCCGAGGAGGCCCTGCAGGACGATTCCCCTGAGTTGCCGGATTTCATCATCGTCGAATACAACCTGTCCGGAATGAACGGTTTGGAATTTCTGGAGAAGGCCCGCCAATCGGAACGATTGGGTAAGATTCCGGTTCTCATTGCTTACAACGGTCGGGAAGTCGGGGATATCGAATTCATTCTCGAGGCGGGAGTGGACGAGGTCATCCTTTCCCCTTTTGCCTCGGCCCGCAACCTCAAGCGGATACAGGACCGCTTTCCTCTTCCTCCAAAGGGGAGAAGGCTCAGGGCTCTGGTGGTGGATGACAGTCCCACCATCCGCGAGTTGGTTTCGAGCATGTTCAAGGAATTGGATTATCACGTGGAGACCGCCGAAAACGGCTTCGAGGGATACAAGGCCGTTGAACGTCTCAAGCCCGATATCATTACCTCGGATTATGATATGCCCGTTTTGAACGGTTGGGAATTCTGCACCGAAGTACGCGATAACCAAGAGTACAAGGACATCCCCATCGTCATGATTACCACAAGGGCGACCGAGATGGATATGAAGAAAGGAGAACTTCTCGGTGTTTCCGCATACTTGGCGAAACCTTTTCGCAAAGACACTTTGAAGGCGGCCGTGGAGACTGCAATCGCCCATGCCCGGACAAAGCGGGAACAAGAGACCATCGCAAAGTTCGTCGCAGCCGATACCCTCAAGTCCGTCAACAGCATGGTGGACGGCAGGGCGGATGCGGGCAAGGGCGAATCCAAGTTCATTACCGTTCTTTTTTCGGATATTTGCGCTTTTTCCGGGAAATGCGAAAAGTTCTCGGCTCGCAAGATCATAAACTTGCTGAATACCTATTTCGATTTGATGGTCGAGGTTCTGTCCAAACACGGGGCGATCATCGACAAGTTCATTGGCGATGCCATTGTCGCCAGGTTTGATTCCGGAGATCCTGCGACCGATGCCTTGAACGCGGTTCGTGGGGCTTGGGGTATGTGCCGCGAACTCGAGCGTTTCAATCTGGATTCCTTCGAGGAAGTGCAAAGCCGGATTGGCATCAATAGCGGGGAGGTCATTCTTGGAAACTTGGGCTGCGAGAGACACCGACTGGAATACGCAATGATCGGAGACAACGTGAATATTGGGCAGCGGCTCGAAAGCAGCGCCCCCAAGCAGGGAGTGATGATTTCCGAGACCACCTACGAACTGATCAAGGACAAGATTCTCGTTGGAGAGAGACAGGAGATCGAGGTGAAGGGGAAAAAGGAAAAGGTGGCCGCTTACGTTCTGGAAGGGCTCAAGTAGCCCTTCCTGTCACGGAGGAGAGCCGTGGATGACCCGGCAACGGGGAAGGGCGGATTGCAGGCATTGGATGCCTTTTGAGGAAAGCTTGGTGGCATAGACGTGCAGTTCGCGCAGGGTTTTCATTTTCGAGAGTATTTCAACGGAGGCATCGGTGACGTGAAGGTCGTGCAGCCATAGTTTCTTGAGATTGGGAAGTTTTGCCAAGGCCCGTACCGTCTCATCCGTAACCTGCGTTTCCCCGAGGTACAAGCCTTCGAGCTTGGTCAGTTTGGCCAAATGAGGTGCGCTCTTGTCGGTGATGCGGTTTCCCCGGAGGCCAAGGTAGGTGAGTTGATCAGTCTTCGCGAGGTGAGCCATTCCGTCGTCGGTTACTTTGGTTTCCCCGACCGGGAGCAATTGGAGGGATTTCGACCGGGCCAAGTGACGAACCCCTTCGTCACCCACTTTGGTGCGGTAGAGGTTGAGCCATTCGAGCTTGGGGAGTTTTGCAACGATGGTCATGTCCTTGTCACCAGCGGAGGTTTTCTCGAGGGAGAGGTCGGTGAGTTGCGGGAAGTCGGCAAGGAACTTGAGATCTCCGTTCTTGAAGGATGCCCCGTTGAGGACCACCTCCACCACCTCGCCCTTTTTATGGAAGAGCCTGCCGCCAAGCGCTTTGACCTTTTGCTCGGAGCCGTTGAGATGGGCAAAGGAAAAGACTGCGCAGGCAAACCAAGCTTGTAGGAAAAGGAATCGGGCAGTCATGCCTGCTGGCTTAATCGTACCGCCAAATGGACCGCCGCTTTCAAGCTGCTTGCATCCGCCTTGCCTTGCCAGGCAATGTCCAAGGCCGTGCCATGATCAACCGAGGTCCGTATGATTGGGAGTCCGAGGGTGACGTTGACCGCTTCGTCGAAGGCAAGGGCCTTGACGGGGATGAGAGCCTGGTCGTGGTACATGCAGACGTAGGCGTCGATTTCCCGTCGCCTGGATTCGGTGAAAGCGGTGTCGGGTGGGAGGGGACCGGTCAGGTCGCAACCCTTGTTCCTCATCTTTTGGATGGCTGGCAGGATGATTTTTTCTTCCTCACTGTTTCCGAAAAGTCCATTTTCACCTGCGTGAGGGTTGAGTCCGCAGACGGCGATCCTCGGCTCTTTGCCAAGTAATTTTTGATGAACTTCACGGGTCAGTTCGATGACCTCGGCAATTCGTTGTTCGCTGATCAAGTCGGGAACTTCCGCATATCCGGCGTGGACGGTCACCAAGCTGCAACTAATGGTTTCGCAAATGAAAGCCATGCAGAACTTCTCGGTTTGGGTACGCTCGGCGAAAATCTCCGTATGTCCGAGTTGGCTGATTCCAGCTGACTGCATCGCTTCCTTGTTGGCAGGGCTGGTCGCTACTGCATCGACCTGACTGGACAGGCAGGCGTCGACGGCTTCCGTTACGTATCCGTAGGTGGCCTTGCCCGTCGCCGGGTTGCAAGCCCCTGGTTTAAGTTGTTCCAAGTCCATTAAACCGAGGTCGAGAACGGAAGGCGAGTCGGTCGTAGTCAGGTTCTCCTTGTAGATCATTTGGAAGCTTGAGGCTTTGCCCGTGCGCTCGGCGCATAGCCTGAGGACTTCGGCATCCCCGAATACGATGGGGGTGCATCGATCCGCTATGGAAGAATCCGCGAGCAGGTCGAGGCAGATTTCGGGACCGACTCCGGCAGGGTCGCCCATGGTAACGCCTATTCGGGGCTTGGTCATGAGTTCAAAACCTTCATGGTAGGGAGGGTGTCGGGCGATGGCAAGGTGATGATGTCTAGGGCAGGCGGGAAAGCTTCTGGATGGTGAAGTTGGTCATGCGCACTTCGTCCTCTTCATTCGGTATGTTCTCCTTGTTCAAAAGGCTACGATAAATGCCCCATTTCGGACGAACGAAGGAATAGTCGGCTCGCCAAGTGACCAACTCGGGAATCTCGTTCACGAACCGTATGTCCATGTCCGAAGAAGTCACGGACAACCTGAGGACCCCCTTTTCCCCCATCTTTGAGATACATTCGCATTTCAGCCACTTGCCTTTGCAGTCCTTCCAATCCGCAACGAACATGCGCTTGTTCCCGTCCTCGGTCCACCAACGCATTTCGAGTTGTCGCTTCCCGCGAACGATCGAACCGGAAAGGGTGAGGAGGGGATCGGAAGCGCTTTTTCCGCCCACTGGTTTCAGCTGAAAAAAGTGGCAGAAATTCTTGGTGACGGCAAAGGACTCGTGAATCTTGAAATACCAATGATAGCGCGTCACGTCACCCGGTAGCGCTTTCATGGTTTTCGGTGAACTTTGGTAGCCCTTGATCTCGTTGCGTTGCCTTTCCTGACCCTTGGGCCAAACCTTGTCCCGGTCGCCATCCATGTCCCGGCGAATACGGAATAGGAAGGCAGCCCCCATCTCCTTGTCTTTTTCGACGGTCAGGTGCTCGAAGTTCCGATTCGTCCCCATTGGCTTCGCCGGCGTCTCGATCGAGTACTTTCCGAAAGCCGCTTGTACTTGCGGGATCGCCTTCTTGCCCGCTTCCGCTTTCAAGGTAACCTCGCTCAAGGTTTCGGGAACCTTTTGAGCATGGGTAGCAAGGGCGGTTCCAAGGAGTGCGAGAGGGAGAAGTGTTTCGCTGAAAACAAGCCGGCTGAACATGGTCCCTTATTCGGCTTCCCGTCGAGCCTCGACGAATTTCTCAACCGCAAAGGCAAGGTC
>JAYOII010000010.1:526-22948 GCA_038118685.1 Opitutia bacterium | reverse complement strand
GGATCAATCACCTTGCGCGGTTGGTGAGGGTTGGGAACAAGATCGCTAAGCAAGACCTCGACCAAGCTTTCGCCTTGTTCTTTCCCTTCGGAAATTCCAGTGGAGGCAGGATGGTCATTTAGTTTCCGAACAACGAGAGCCGGCTTGCCTCCTTCAACCGAAGAGGCCGCAGGTGCCGTGCTCTCTGCGGATGGCGTTCCTGCGCCACCTGCAATCAAGCTGCCTAGTCCTCTTCCTAGTCTTGACGAAGGTTTGGACATGACAAGGGTTATTGCTGGGGAACAAACAATTCCTTGCCCACAAAAACCTTTGTCGGATCACCAATTTGGTTGGCATCGATGATCCACTTGATCTTCGACTTGTACTTCAGGGCAACGCTGCTGACCGTTTCGCCTTTTTCAACTTTGTGCACGAATCCAGTTTGAGGGTAATCAGAGGAAAAAGTCTTGGCGGAAGAGCTGGATCCAGAAGAAGAGGATTGACTGACTTGGGAAATCGCCTTGTTCGTCTCGGCAAGGAGATCCTTGAGTTGTTTGTCGATATTTTTTCGGAGGGCGATCTGTTCTTTTTCGCCCTGCGAGGCACGCCTCTCCAACGCCTGCAAACGGGTATCCACTTGTTGGGTAAGACTTTGGCTCGTTCCGGATGCAGAGTTTTGGCGGCGGGTAAGTTGCTCGACGGAGACCCGAAGTTGGGCGTTTTCACGACGCAGAAGCTCGACTTCCGTCCTCAATCCAGCCAATTCGCGGGAAACAAGCTCCATATCCTGTTTGAGGTTGGCCAATTGCAGGTTCACGCTCCCCAATGCAACGGAGGGGGAAACGCAAAGACCAAAACAAAACGCAAAAAAGACAACCCGCACTGACACTCCAAACACCAATCTATTCATAACCATAAAACGATTAAACCACTACATAACCACCACTTCCCAAAATTTTAGAGAAATCCCGCAAGGAAGCAAGAAATCTTTTAAGCTTTCGAATTACTTTTTCCCTCAACAAGCAAGTCAGGCATGAACTCCGACTCCAAAATCGTTCCATCCGGAATGTCAAACCCCCTGAGAAAATCCCTTGCAGGCAACATTCTTCCTCCTGGTTTTTGAAGTTCGTGAACGACCAAAGCTCCTTGCCCGGTGCCAATGGAGAATTTTCCTTCCCGGTCACAGGCGACTTTCCCGGGAAGCAAAGACAAATCCTCAACCGTTGATCTGCCTACTCTTATTCTGAGACCACCGAACGGAAAGGATACTCCCGGCCAGAACCGGAAGGCTTGAATCCGATGAGCCAATAGTCGGGCGGGAACCCTGAAATCCATGCGGCCATCCGACTTGTTTAACTTTCGACAATAGGTGGCTTGTGTTTCGTCCTGAGGCTTTTCGACGCAACGGCCCGCAAAAAGCGCATTCAAGTTCCTCTCCATCAAGGGCAGGCATGCCAAAGCGATTTTCTCACGAAGGCTTGCTCCCGTATCTTCTCCCGTAACCACAACGCTCTCGACGTCGATTATGGGACCCGCATCCATCCTGGGAACGACCCGCATAAGGGTAACGCCGGTCTCCCTCTCCCCCAAGGCCAGAGCGGTTTCAATGGGCGATGCGCCCCGATAGGCAGGAAGGAGAGAGGCATGAAGATTGAAACATCCGAGTGAAGCGGCTTCCAACAGATCCCGTTTCAAGATATGGCCGTAAGCCATAACGATGACCAACTCGATCTCGAGTGATTTCAACCATTCCGTTTCTTCACTTGATGGTTTTTGAGGATCACGACAAGGCACGCCGCTCTCGACTGCCCACTGCTTGATTGGGTTGGGCTTGAGGATTCGCCCCCGGCCCGAACGACGATCCGGTTGAGTCAGAACCGCCGAAACCTCCACCTCGCTGGCTCGCAAAGCTCCGAGAAAAGGCAAGGCGATTTCATCCGAGCCAAAGAAAGCGATCCTTTGCTTTTTTGCATTCATGAATACGGTTCAATCATTAGCCTGAAGATCGTGGAACGCACAACGAAAATGACGCAAAAAAAGCCGCGCTTGCGGCTTTTAAAAGGAACCTGAGCAAAGAGTTAGCTCTTTTCCTCCTTGTATCTGGCCTCCTTGCCCGCGAGAGAAAACTTGAGCGGACAGCCGGACAAACCGAACTTTTGTTGAATGCCTTTTTCCAGGTAGCGTTTGTACTGTTCGTTAAGTTTTTCTTCCCGGTTACAGAAAAGTTTTATGCGAAAAGGACGATTTTCCACTTGGACGGCATAAAAGACTTTGAAGCGCTTGCCTTTGATTTTGGCCGGCGGACGATGCTCCCACATGTCACCGATCAGCTTGTTCAAGGCCGAGGTGGAAAGCGTTTTGTCCATGCGGGCATTCAAATCCTGAGCGACTTGAAGAAAACCCTCGATCGAATAACCGGTCATCGCGGAAACAAAGGAAACCGGTGAGTCAGGGAGGAAGTAAAGCTCTTTGCGGATCGATTCCAGATAGCTTTTTCGGAAATCCTTTTCGTCTTCGTATCCGGGAAGAGGGTCCTTGCGAAAACTCTCCAGAGCAAGATCCCATTTGTTGACCAGAATCGAAAGCGCCCTTCCCTCCTCCAAAACGTGATGAGCCATGACCTTGTCCTGCTTCGTCACGCCCTCCCGGGCATCCAGAACAAGGAAGACGATATCGACCGATTCAACGGCATGCTTCGTACGCACGGCGGAAAAATAATCCAAGGACGAATCGATCCGTTTCCTACGCTTAAGCCCCGCCGTGTCGAACAAGCGGTACTTCCAGGGTTCGTCCTGTCCCTCTGCCTGGTAGTCCAAATCGAGCTCGACGGTTTCGCGAGTCGTTCCGGGAACGTCGCTCACAATCAGGCGCTTCGTGTCCAGAAGACGGTTGCATAGAGAGGATTTGCCTACGTTCGGCCTTCCGATGAAAGCAATCCTCGTCCGGATTTCGGACTCTTTCGGCAAGGATGGGGGTGCAGGAGGAAGCCTGTCTTTTATTGTCGAAAGCAGTTGATCGATACCCAGCCCGTGTTCGGCTGAAATTGCCACTGTCTGCTCAAAACCCAAGCGGGCGAATTCGGAGATGGAATACCCTTTTTCCGCCTCGTCCATCTTGTTCACGACGAGAATGGGATTCTTGCCCATTTTTCTGAACTTAACGGCAAGGGTTTCGTCCAAAGCAACAAGGCCTTCGCGTCCGTCCGCCACGAAAAGCAAAAGGTCGGCGGCCCGAATGGCAAAATCAGCCTGATCTTCGGTCGCGTGTTGGATTTCGACCGGCGTCATCTCCGGAAGCATGCCGATGCCTCCGGTATCCATCAAAACATATCCCTCCGGGCTGTCCGCCACAACGACGTCGCGCGTAACCCCGGGGCGATCATGAACGATCGAGATCCTACGGCCGGCCAATCGATTGAACAAACGGCTTTTTCCAACATTGGGTCGTCCGACGATGGCTACGCTTTGGGCAACACTCATGATTAGGCGGAAAGTGGCAAAAAAGGGAAAACGTCGCGGATCCTACCCGACGTCCTGCTGTTTGTTTTCGGATGCGACTGCCTCCAGAAACAGTTCCATCCGGTCCGTAGCTTCGACAAGTTTTTCATAAGAGGTCGAAAAACTGGCCCTGACGTGATTTTGGCCATGGGGACCGAAAGCCGTTCCGGGAACCACGGCCACTTCCTTTTCGCGAAGCAGTCGATGACAAAAGTCCACCTCGTTCAAACCGGTGTTTTCAACGGACGGAAAGGCATAGAAAGAACCCCTCGGGAGGTGACTGGGCAGGCCCATTTCTTTGAACCTGCGTACGACGAAGTTACGACGACGGAAATACTGCTCCTTCATGCGCTCGACTTCATCGGAACCTCGCGCCAAAGCCTCTATGGCCGCTTCTTGGCTGAGAATGGGAGCGCACATCATGCAGTACTGGTGAATCTTCATCATTGCATCGATCAGCCAATCGGGACCACAGGCAAAACCGACCCGAAAGCCGGTCATGGCAAAAGCTTTGGAAAACCCGTGCAGCAAAAGAGTCCGTTCCTTCATTCCGGGAAGCGAAGCCAGGCTGACGTGCTTCCCTTCGTAAGTGAGCTCGGCATAGATTTCGTCACTGATGACGATCAGGTCCTTTTCCACCGCGAATTTGGCCAAGCGCTCCAGTTTTTCCAGATCCGCCGTTCCTCCCGTCGGGTTGGTGGGGAAATTGAGCATGAGAACCTTGCAGCCCGGCTGCCAAGCCTGTTCGAAGGCATCGGGGTCAAGGGCAAAGGAATGTTCCGGAGAGGTGGCGACCGGGATCGCCTCGCCGAAAGCCAAGGTCACACTGGGGGCATAGGAAACGTAACAGGGTTCGTGATAGAGAACTTTGTCCCCCGGGTTGAGGAGCGAACGCAGGGCGACGTCTATTGCCTCGGATACCCCGACGGTTACCAAAATCTCACTGGATGGATCATACTCGGGCCCGAAGAAAGAGGATACGTACCTCGAAATTTCCTTCCTGAGTGAAAGTAGACCACGGTTGTCGGTGTAGGAAGTCTTTCCCTTTTCAAGGGCGAAGATGGAAGCTTCCCGAATTTTCCAAGGGGTAACGAAATCAGGGTCCCCACTCCCCCGCGAAAGGGCCTGGGGCATTTCCGCAACAATGGCAAAAAAATCTCGGATCCCCGAGCGGGGCAACCCCTTCACATGGTTGGCAACGTAAGATTCCGGGTTCACGGGTGGTTAGGCGCTGACGGCGGGTTTTTCCTCGGAAGAACCTTCCTGAACGAGAAGGTGACTTTGTTCCTTGTAGGGGCGAAGTAGAAAATGAGTGGCCGTGGACAACACGCCCTCGATCGTGGCCAGTCTCTCGGAAATGAACAAGGCGACGGATTTGAGGGTCTTGCCGGAGACAAAGACCAACAAGTCATAGCCCCCGGACATCAGATAGCAGGATTCGACCTCCTCGAACTTGGAGATGCGCAAGGCCATGCGATCGAATCCCCCCTCCCGCTCCGGGCTGATCTTAACCTCGATCACGGCGCGAACTTTTTCCGCATCGGCCTTCTCGGGGTTGAGGATAGGCATCCATCCGAGAATGGTCTTGTCCTGCCTAAGTTTCTCGAGTTCTCGCTCCACATCCTCTTTGTCCTTCCCAAGAATCTTGGCGAGGCGTTCGGGACGGGGATCGGCGGTTTCGAGAAGCAATGATATCAGACTGCTCATAATCCGGTTTATTTTACAAAAGAGAGGGGGTGGGGTAAAGAATCAAAGCGAATTTCAAATCACGCCCGAGGAGGAATGAAAAAGATCATTCTTCGAAGTGAAGGAGCAGGTTAAAAATCCCATTCAAAGCCATGGAATGATTAATTTCTTCCTTTTTGATCAAGTTCTTCAATTCGCCGAGCGGTACAAGTACGGTTTCCAGTTCCTCATGGGGATCGAAGGATGGTGCGGCCGTTTTTTCGACTTCCTCGACAAGCAGGAAATGGCAGCGGTTGGACATGATGGCGGAGTTCGGATAGACGCGTCCGATCACTCGGGCCTTCTTTCCGGTGAATCCGGTTTCTTCCACTAACTCCCGTTGCCCCCCCAAAACGGGACTTTCTCCTTTCTCCATCACTCCCCCCGGAGGTTCCAAAGAAAACTCCTCCGTGCCAAAACGAAATTGCCGGACCAAAACGAGTTCATGGTTCTTGGTCACGGCCAGAACAATGACCCAATCGCTGGTATCCAAAACGAAGAAGTCACCTTCTTTTTGATCGGAAGGACGGCGAAACCTGCTTTTGCGCACCTCGAAGATTCGACAGTCCGCATGCAAGTCATCCTTCAACCTGATCCACCTGCTCAAATCACGGAAATTCATTATTCCACCTTCAGGGTTTGCTTTGCGAATTCAAGCAAATCCGAGTGAACGGGAACGCCCGCTTCAATCGCTTTGGAAGAAAGCTCACCGTCTATCGCTTTACCCGTTTTCACCAAGGCCGCTCGCATACCGACGGTCAAACCCGTTTGAGCATCGATCCACTTGTCACCCACCATCCAGCATTCCGCTGGAATCAAATCGAACTTGGCGATCGTTTCACGCTCGAATCGGGGGGACGGCTTTCGGTATCCGTTTTCTTTTTCCGGCCACTCGGGAGCGATGCAGGTACCGTCAAAAAAATCTTCCGTCAGACCAAGCAATTCCAGCATCTTGAGGTTGCACGCATGAACGTCTTCCCGATCATAATATCCGCGCTCGATTCCTGATTGATTGGTGTGCATGAAAACCAGATAACCCGCCGCCTTCATGCGAACGAGGGCATCCCCCACCCCATCGATGGTTTCTACTTTGGCGGGATCCTTGAGGTAATGGGCATCCTTGATCAGCGTTCCGTCCCGATCGAGAAAAACAGCACGGTTCACAGGACTACAAATGGCTCAGGATTTCGGCGGGGGAAGCCGTTGCCGTTCCCACTTTCGCCACGACGATCCCCGCGGCAACATTGGCCAATTCGGCCGCTTGCTCAAGGTCGGCCCCCGCCACGAGGGCCAAGGTAAGACTGGAAATGACGGTGTCACCCGCACCCGAGACGTCGAAGACCTCACGGGCTGCGGTCGGCATGATTTTTTCAACTTTTCCACTCCGTGCCAAAAGCATGCCATCCGCGCCCAAGGTAATGGTGAGCAAACCCGGATCGAATTTTTCGAAGATTGCTTCCACAATCTCTTCTTGGGGAAGCGATCCACGGGACAGCCGGGATCGACCGGCCATTTCCAAAGCTTCATGACGATTCGGAGTAAGCAAGTCGGGCTTGGAATAGTCGAGCAAACGGCTTGGCTTGGGATCCACGGACAAAAAGGGGGTGACTTCACGGACAAGGGCGATCAACTCATTCGTAACGAAACCTTTTCCGTAATCGGAAAGAATGACTGCATCGGCTTTTTCGGCCTTGGCCCGCAGAGCTTCTCCCAACTGGTCGAGATCGGGTTCATAGGCCTCCGGTCCTTCCTCCCGGTCGACCCGGCAGATTTGCTGATTGGATGCCATCACCCGGGTTTTGCTGATAGTGGGAGCGCCTCCAAAGCGTAAGGCGGGATCAACCTCTATGCCCTGCTCGCCAAGGAGGCTTCTCAATCGGTTGCCCTGATCATCCGGTCCGAACCAACCCACCGACTCAACCTGAGCTCCTAATTCGGCGGCATTCAAGGCCACGTTCGCAGCCCCCCCCGCAACCGCTCTCTCTGATTCGACCGTGAGAATGGGAACAGGCGCTTCAGGCGAAATGCGGTTGACCTCGCCGACCACGTAACGATCGAGCATGACGTCTCCCACCACAAGCAAGCGAAGGCTCTTGATTCGGTCGAGAATATCTTTCATGTATTGAATATATGAACCAAGGAAGGAGGATTCTCAATTGTCATTTGATTGCTTTTTGGGCTCTGCTTTTGATCTCATGCAAAGAAGAAAACACACCGAGCGCCACACCCAAAGAGATTTCGAAGGATACCTTGTTTCCCTTCGGGATTGGAGAAAAGGAAGTGTGGGCCGAACTCGCCGCCAAACCCAACGAACGTGAAAAAGGACTTATGAACAGGGATTCCTTGCCCGATGAAAAAGGAATGCTTTTTGTCTTTGAAAAGCCCGGCCCTCAAAGGTTTTGGATGAAGAATACGAGAATCCCTTTGGACATAGGATATTTTTCCTCCAACGGCAAGTTATTGGAAATCCATGCCGCCAAGCCTTACGATCTGAGCGGCGAACCCTCTCGTTCGAAAAAAGTTCAATTCGTTTTGGAACTCAACTTGAATGGATTTCGGACCATGGGAATAAGAATCGGTGACCGACTCGACCTTGAAGCGGTATCGAAGGCTTTGCGGGAAAGACAGCTTGACCCCAAAGAATACGGCCTACCCTAAAGCGAACCGTATCCGTCCGGATTTTTCTCCTGCCAACGCCATGCGTCAGCAAGCATTTCCTCCAAGGACCGCTTGCTCTCCCAACCGAGCAGTTCACGGGCAAGCGATGGCTCGGCCCAAGCCTCGGTAACGTCCCCCGCCCTTCGGCCGACAAGCTCGTAAGGAATGGTCTTTCCAGTTACCCGCTCAAAGGCCGCGATCACTTCCATGACCGAAGATCCTCTTCCCGTTCCCAAGTTGCAGGTAAAACCCTCGTCTCTGCCAGACAAGAGCTTCAAAGACCGGACGTGTGCATCCGCCAAGTCAACGACGTGAAGATAATCTCGGATAGCCGTTCCGTCAGGGGTTGGATAATCACTGCCGAAAACCTGGAGCTTTTCCAACTTCCCCTTTGCAACCTGACAAACGAAAGGAACCAAATTATCGGGAATTCCATTGGGGTCTTCCCCGATTTCTCCACTCGCGTGAGCCCCCACAGGATTGAAGTAGCGCAAGACGGCTGCCTTGAATCCGGGGTTGGAGACTGCTTGATCGGCCAGAATCTCTTCCACTATGTGTTTAGTCCGTCCATAGGGACTGGACACCCCACCGGTCGAATGGCTCTCGAGGATCGGAACTTCTTCCGGTTCACCATAGACCGTGCAGGAAGAACTGAATACGATGTTCTTTACTTCCGCTTTGTCCATTGCCTCCAACAACGAAACAGTTCCGGACACGTTGTTTCGATAATACCGAAGCGGTTCGATCGTCGATTCGCCGACCGCTTTCAAGGCGGCGAAATGAATGACGGCGGCGATGTCGGTATGATCCCCGCATATCCTATCCAGCAAGTCGCCATCAAGTAGATCACCCTCGTAAAGCTCGAGTGATTTGCCCGTAAGTTTTTCCACCCGGGCCAAGGCAACCGGAGAGGACTTCGAGAAGTTGTCAAGGACCACCACCTCGTGACCATGCTCCAACAAGGCCAAAACCGTGTGACTGCCGATATAACCCGCCCCGCCGGTGACCAAGGTCTTCATCGGCTTCCTCGAGCTATGGAACGGAGGGTGGAAAGCATGATTTGAAGATCCATGAGGAGCGAGGCATGCTTGACGTAATACAAGTCAAAGGACAATTTTTCCTCGGAATCGTCCAAGTCGGAGGCATAGCGAAAGCGAATTTGAGCCCATCCGGTCAAACCGGGTTTGACCAAATGCCGGCAATTCCAATGCGGAACCTTTTTGATCAGTTCCTCCTGAAATTCCGGTCTCTCTGGACGGGGACCGACTATGGACATCTCTCCCTTTACGACGTTCCAAAACTGGGGGATTTCATCGACTCTCCATTTGCGCAGGAATCTCCCGCACCGAGTGACCCGCTGGTCTTTCTCCCTCGCCCATTCGGCTCCTTTTTTTTCGGCATCCTTTTTCATTGTCCGGAGTTTGTAAAGGGTGTAGGGGCGTCCCATGAAACCGGTCCGCGTCTGTTTGAAAAAGAGAGGAAAGCCGGAATCGATGGCAATAACGACAAGCACGGGCAAGACAAGAGGAAGGGAGAGCAAAAGCCCGAAGACCGCCAACACTAGATCGGCAAGTCGCTTCAGCTTGTGAGAAAAAGGATCCCGCAAGCGCAAATCCAGCTTTGCCAACCACGATTGATCCACTTGGCGGGGCGGAATTTTCTCGAGATACTGCTCCCAAAATTCGACCACGCCCATGACCCGGGTTCCAGCCTCGAGCAAGGGAATGATTTCGACCTTTCCGGCCTCCGGGCTTTTGTCCATGACGATCAAGTCCACTTTTTCATCTTTGCAAAATTCAACCAACTCGCTCCCGGTTCCAGCTCCCTCTGAATCAACCCACTCGAAAGTACCCGCCTGTTCGCTAATCGAAGACCGAAGCGATTTCGAGCTCTCGGCGGAAGCCAAAAGAAAAATACGAGTCCGGCTCTGCCTGGCCAAAGAATTGAACAACCAAAACAAAAAGAAGCTGGCAAGACCAGTACTCAAGGCGATCTTGAGGATGGCAAAACGGCCTACGAAACTGAACTCGATGATCCATACCCCGAGCAAGAGGGCCAAGCTCGCCAAAAAGGCGGCAAGAAAGTACAGAATCAATCGGCGAACGGAAAAGCGGATAATACGACGTTCGGACAAACCTAACATTTCCCCAAAGACCAAAAAAGCCAAACCAAAGCCAATGGAATACAGGATCAAAGGCAATTCTCCGACTTGGACCAAGGTCTCGCTTTGGGGTGAAAAATGACTGGGCACGAGAAAGGCAACCCCGCTGGCAATACAAAAACTTGAGAGAACCTTACTCTCTTTGCTTAAGTTCCAATCCGATTTTCTAGACATCAGGAAATGAACTCTCTTGTTATTTTTTCAAGCAAGCCTTTGGCCTGCTTGTCACGACCGTATCGAGTTCGGGCGCTCAAGACGTTTCCCCGCAGGGTTTCCAGTTGATCCTTCCCTTGGCTAAGGTCAACGATCGACTGGGCAATTTGGGGGGCATCGTTCTTTCGGAAACCAATTCCCATTCCCTCTTTCGCAACCAGTTCGAGAAGTTCACCACCAGGCGAAACGATCATAGGCAAACCGGCGCCCATGAAGTCAAAAGTCTTCGCAGGCAGTGCCTTTCTCATGGCATCCGTTTCCTTGAGCAGACAAATTCCAACATGGCAACGAGCCAGGACCGGAGCCAATTTCTCAAGGGGCATCTCGTCCATAAACTCAATGGTTTTCCAAGGCTTCCGAGCCCTGAAAGCCGATAGTTCCCCTATCATCAAGAACCTGATTTCGGGGTTCGTTTCCTCAAGGATCTCCATGACCTCGCAAAGCGTCTCCGTATCATAGAATCGTCCAAGCCGACCGTGATACACAATGGTAAAACGGGAAAATTGAGGACGCGACAAAAGTTGATCGCGAAAAGCCTTTTCGGCGAAGCCGTTGCTGGACAAAAAAGGGGCTCCCCCATGAGCAATTTCACGCAAATCGGCGACCAGGCCCTTCGTAACCGTAGAGACGAAAAGGGAGGAACTGCAAATGACTTTTTCGAGTCCCAACAGCATGAGGCCGGGCCATCCGTCACGGGAAAGCATTTTCAACTCGAAAAGTACGTTCGGGTAACGATCCCGCACGTCTAAAACATAAGGGACACCGGCCAACCGACAGGCAAAGGCGCAAAAGGCAGCCATAAAAAAGGGTGGCGAGGTAATGAGGTTCACTTCGGTCTTTTTTGCCTTAAGCATAATCCTGAAGGCAAGATCCAACCCAAGGCAAACTTCCTGGAGGAGACGTTTTGCAACGGAAGCCCGGTTGTCCGGGGTTCGGAACCATGACCTGACCAAGTTTGATTTTTCCGAGTGAGCTTCGCAAGAACTGAAGACCGTAACCTCATGACCTAGTTCGGCAAAGAGCGAGGCCCATGAACCCGAACGGGCCGCGGCGGCGGCATTCAATGGATGGAATTCCGAGCTGACGATTCCTATTTTCACTTGGCAAATTTCAAAACGGAGGAGGCGATAAGTTCGGAGGATCGTCCATTGCCGTACAAATCAATCGTCCAATCCGGTGCCGCAGCCAAAGCCTCTGCAGCCTTGCCTGAAATGGAATCGGCCAGAGGACAAGCCAACCTATTGTGTCCACCGGGCAACAATTCGGTCCATTCCGTTTCCGAACGCAAGGTAACGCAAGGAACCTTTTGAAAGAAAGCCTCTTTCTGCATGCCGCCCGAATCCGTCAGGATCAAGGCGGCCGAGCTTTCCAGCCTGAGTATATCAAGATAGCCTACGGGATCCACCGTTCTGATCCCCTGAGGAAGCGTCTCAAAAAGTTCGAACTCTTTGAGACGCGCTCTGGTTCGGGGATGAAGGGGCAAAAGGACGGGAAGGTCGCGAGCAATTTCCCCAAGGCCGCTTACCAGCCATTCGACGACTTCTCTGGAATCAACGTTCTCAGCCCGATGCAAGGTACAAAGGGCGTACTTTTTTTCTTTCAGCTCGAGACGATCCAGGACAGTGCTCTCAGACTTTGCTTTTTCTCCGTAAAGCAGAGCCGCGTCAAGCATGACGTCACCGGTTCGGATTACTTTTTCATGTGGAATCCCTTCCAGTTTCAAGCGTCTTACGGCATCATCCGTGGGAGCGAACAACAAGTCGCAGGCATGATCGGTAAGAATGCGGTTGATCTCCTCGGGCATCGCCCGGTTGTCCGAGCGCAAACCCGCCTCCACGTGCGCACAGGGAACGTTCAGCTTGGATGCGGCGAGGGCTCCTGCCAACGTTGAATTGGTATCTCCATAGACCAAAACGCAGTTGGGCTCTTGTTGAATGATCAACTCCTCGATACTGATAAGCATTTTGCCGGTCATGGAGCCATGTCCTCCACCTGAAATCGAGAGGTTTTCCGAAGGTTCGGGAATTCCCATTTCATCGAAAAACACTCGCGACATATTTTCGTCAAAGTGCTGCCCGGTATGAACAAGGAATTCTTCCACCCCCTTGCGCTTCCTCAAGGCACCCGAAACCACGGCGGCTTTAACGAATTGAGGGCGAGCCCCAATTACCGTCAAAATTTTCATAGCAATTTGATCAAATTCAATAAGAAATTAGCGAAAGTGCCCGTACATTTTCCTCTTTAGCAAAGTGACACCGAGGAGAAACTTAAACCAATGAGGTAAATGCTTCCAAATCGTTCTCTTGTTGCGTAAAAGAAACTTTTTCAAAGATGAAAAACCTGCTTCCTTGGTCCCTTCTATTTTTTTCCTAGAAGATTTTAAAAGCGTGACCTCTTGCCCGGTGGCTTTTACATTCATTTCCACAACTAATTTTTGGACCTCCAAATCAAAGTTCTCGATAAATTTTTCATAGGAACATTGTCCTGACTCAACCAAATCTCGGTGGGCAGCAGAGGTGATTTGTTCCAGCAGTCTATGGTCATCAAGTTGCCTCACTATCTCATCGAAATTAGAGAAATCTTTTTCCAAGCTCAGGTAATGCCTTCCAGCTTCCATCAATCCCGAATACTCACCGGGATATAAAATCATGGCAGTTCCAAGAGCAGCAGCCTCAAAGCACCTTGGAGAAATAACCTGCAATTCAACTTGCCCGTCCGCTTCAAGCATTTCTTGAGGTACGTTTTCAAACTTTGCAAACGGACGGAAAGCCTGCCACCTGTTCAGATCATACTCAATTCTGCCGGTAAAATCAATGATGCTTGCACCGCTTTCCGTCCCCAAAGTTGCCCTGCAATCCGAAAGAAACTCAATCCACTTGGCTCCATATAGCCTGTCTTTCTCGTTGGAGGAAATATCGCACGCAAGGCCTGTTTTTTTGGAGTGCTTGAGAAAACGCTTTCCTATGAGATATTTTTCATGGCTTTTCTTCCCAAGAAAAAACGGGCATTTCCGGGCACGATATCCGACGTCGATACTTCTTTGGGAAATAGGTTTTGTTTTTACTTTGACTAAATTTTCAGGAACGTAACCAGTTAAAGTAGGCACTAATTTTACCCGCCCTTCCAAAGCAGCATAAATTTTGTTGGAAACTCCTTCTGGAGCACAGGTGAAGATAGCATCAATTTTAGCGTATTTAATTTTTTCGCACACAAAGTTGACCCTTCTGTATTCATCTTGGACAAAGAGAATCTTCAAACCGCAAAAGTTACGAATCCAGTCCAATGCGTCCGCAGGGATATAGGAGCTGTATAGAAGGGACAAGGTGTAATGAATAACTATGCAATCTACTTTGCTCATCACTTCATCCTCAGGCAAACCATTCATGGAGGACCAAGTGAGTATGTTGTGACGCGAGTACTTGGCAAAAGCATCGATGTGATCGATGACCGTTCCGGCGTTTTCGGATTCGGCCGGCCGATTGCAATAGAGCAAAATATTAAGCTTCGAAAAATCAGCCATGACTTGGCTTATTCAAAAAGACGGCGGGGCAAAGGATTGATCCAGACCGTCAATTTAATTGAAATCGGATAAGAATGGTATGTGGCGATCCATGCAAACACGTATGAACTCCCGGTTTTCCCGGGTCCACTTGACCAATCGGGGGATTCCTTCGGAAACCTCGATCTTGGCTTCAAAGCCAAGATGGGCCTTCGCTTTTTCGGTACTGCCGAACCGCTTCCCGGATCGATCCCAGTCACGAGCAGGAAGCAAGTCAGGCGGAGTCGGGTTTCCAGTGGATTCATTGATCGCAGCGGCTAACTCGGCAATGGTCGTTTCCTTTCCGGAGGCAAGGTTGTACGTCTCGGAAGGCGTCCCGCCCAAAGCGCATCTCATCAATCCGTTTGCCATATCCTCGACGAAAATAAAATCCCGACTTGAGCGACCTTCGTTTTCGAGCGGCAAAGCCTCATGGTCAAGAGACTTCCATACGAAAGTGGGAGTCACGTTTCTCCATACGGTATGCGGAGTCCCCCGCCAACGGCCGGCTCCAAGAATTTCCCGAGGACCATAGACGTTTTGAAATCGCGCTTTGACGAAGGGCAGCCCGTGGGTCCGGTGATAATAATTTCCATACATTTCGCCGATTAGCTTCGAAATCGAATAGGGAGAATCGTGGAAAAGCGAAACGGGCGCATCTTCGGTCGTTGCCTCGGCGTCATCATAGGTCTTCTCAGCCACCGCGCAACCGGCGGCTGCGTAAACCACTTTTCGCAGGCAATCGATTTCCTTGAGACGCTCGAAGAGCTTGAGCGTAGTCAAAGTATTGTTCTCATGATCGGCCAAAGGATTCGCGATCGAGGACTGGTTTCCATGGTAACAAGCCAAGTGAAAAGCGTAGTCGAGGTCATCGGGAAGGCGACGCAGGATAGCGTCGTCAGTAATCGAGCCGCAGACGAATCGGACGTTGGAAGCGACGGGGACGTTGGAGACTTCGGACGAAAGCAAGTTATCCACGACAACGATCTGCGCCGGATCATGCTCGAGGAGTTTGAGTACCAGGTTGGAACCAACGAACCCAGCTCCGCCTACGACGAGGATTTGGGCGTTCTTAAAAGTATCATCGTTCATAACAGTCGAATCTCGTTGTATTATCTTTTGGGTTCGGCCAAGTGACTGTGAATGGCCGATACTCCATGCTTGTCATACCAGGAAAGCATACGACGGATCGTCTCCTCGAAACCGATCTGCGCCTTCCACCCCATGGCTTTTTCGGTCTCCGATGGATCGAGTACGACTTCGGGAACGTCGTCCGAACCCGGAGGAACCACGGGAGGAGGCTCATCGGGCTCGATCCCCAAGTAGGAAGACACTGCCTCGAAAACATCCAATATCGAACGGGATTCACCGGTCGAGACATTGAAGACCCCGACTGGTGTTTCCTTTTTCATGACGATTTCCATGATGGAAACAAAGTCCTCCATATCGAGAAAATCCCTTCGGGTATCACTGCAAAAACAAGATTTCCCTGCCTTCAGTCTCTGATAAAAAGTCGGGATGGGTCCAATCGCCAAACGCGGACCGGTTACGTTTGCCAAGCGAAGGGAAACAACCGGCAGACCCGAATTGATCAAATATCGCTCTCCCGCAGTCTTGGATATGCCATAGCTTGTGAAAGGCCGCTCCGGGTGATTCGGAGGAATGGGAATCCGCTCCGGTCTGCCGTAACAAAGAGCGGTCTGGAAATTGATTATTTTGCGTACACCAACCCTTTCGGCAGCCTTGGCCACGTGGATCGAACCCAGAACGTTGGTCGCCGAATCTTCTTCCCAATCATCGGGATCTTTGTAGGCTGCGGCCGAATGAATGACGACTTCGGGCCCGAACTCATCGAAGCAACGGTTTACCAAATCCCCGTCGGCTACGCTTCCTTCCTCAACCTTTAATCCGTTCACGGGGGGAACGACCTCCCTCTTCCCCGTGGCGAAATTGTCAATGACGAGAATGTCGCAACCCTTGGGCAACAGGTTTTCAATTAAATTCGAGCCGAGGCATCCGGCTCCTCCGGTAATCAACACACGCATGGCATTAAGTTAGGTTTTCTGTGAAAAGACGAGCAACTCCAAGGGTTGATGCAAGAGTCTCAGAGGGCGAAGGGGAAGGGAACGGGACTTGCGGTTGAAATCATGCCATTCCTTTCCATACAGCCCACAAAGATCAAAAGCCTTGCCCAGAACCCTGCCGGGAAGGATGGGTTTCAGGCGGTAGGACTGATAGCCGAAGCAAAAGGTTTTGATAGGCTTAAGGCCTGCCTCAGCAAGCTGTCTTCTGAGGGAAGGGCCGTCAAAAAAACGCATGTGAGCGAACTCGTACTTCTGGCCATTGTAAATACTGTACTGCCCTAGGGCTTCCTTGAAAGGCACCCGGCAGGCGAAACGCCCCCCGGGTTTGAGTGAGCGGGCGATTCGAACGAGGGCGTTGCCCAAATTCAGAACATGCTCGAGAATATCCGTCGCCACTACCCAGTCGAAGCATTCCCGGAAAGGCATGAATTCAACATTCCCGACCGCAGTGTGAAAGGAGGTACTGGGGCTTGCGGAGTCTTCGTAAATTTCACGTGAATTGAGAACGTATTTCTCGGCAATATCCAGAGCGAGGAGACTCTTTGGTCTTTGTCGGAGAAATTCCCTTTGCAGAAAACCACGTCCTACGCCGAGTTCCGCTACTTCAAGGCCCGCGACCGAACCCATTTTGGAATGCGTCTCAAGGGCCAGATCTCGCTGGTATTCCTCCGCATAGATGGCTGAGGAAAGATCGTTCTCGGCCAAGCCCTCGTAAGCTCCCTCGTAGGATTCGTAGATTCCATTCTGCTCCCCTTTGCTGAAGAAACGAAGGTTTCCCTCCGCCGTCGACTCAACCACAAAACCGCTTTCGGGACAAATCCCATGCCCGTCGGGAAATTCCGTTTGATTGAAGGGGCACTCGATTTTCATTAACTTGATTGGAATGAGTCAGGCTACTTATTGTGCTTCAAATGAGTATATCCGCCGGCGGCCCCAAATTCGCGGAAGTATTCCACGCCAGCCCGAGCAGTCTCCAAAAGAGGCGTAAATTCCATCTGCCCGAAATCCTCGATGGTTCGGGAGGGATCCAGAAGGATGGACGGAGCGTCATCGGGTTCCAATTCGCGAATTTCGGGTTCTGGATACTCGGTCAAGCCCATGGCCTCCACCACCGCATCATACAGTTCTTTGATCGCAACGTCCTTGCCTGAGGAAAAATGATAGGCCCCGGAACCGGTTCCGTCGATCGCACGCAAAACAGCCCGGCACAGGTCTCCCACGAAAACGAAATCTCGTCGTGCCATGGTCACGAAGCATTTTTTTCCATCGCTTAGTCTTTGATAAAAAATGGGCAACGGACCGGATACGTTGCGGGGACCAATCACGTTGGCCAACCTGAAGGTCACGTAGTCCAATCCCGATATCTCGATGTAGTCTTCGGATGCGGTCTTTGAGATAGCATAAGATGAATTGGCGGGAAACTTGGGATGATTGAGGCTAATCGGCTGCTCGAGAGGTTTCACTCCATAGCAAAGAGCAGTCTGGAAATAAATGAAACGCGAAACGTCGTTTTCCAGGGAGGCTCGGACCAAGTTGGCTCCGCCTACGCAATTCGTGAGGGTATCGTTGTACCAGTCATCGGGATCCTTGTAAGAGGCAGCCGTATGAACCATGGCATCGGGCCTGAATTCGGCAGTTAGCTTGTCTACTAATTCCTTGTCGGCAATACTCCCCTCCACGAAAGTCAGACCGGGATGTGATTCCGGAAGATGAACCCGCCTGCCTGTAGCCAAATTATCGACGGCAAGAACTTCGTCCCCCCGTTCCAAAAGCATTTCCGTTGTGCGTGAGCCTATTTGCCCGCATCCTCCTGAGACTAATATTTTCATTTTGATTCTTGTTGTTTAAAAAAAGTAAAGCAGGCGTTGATTCCCGCAACATCTCCCTTATGCATCGGAAAACCACGGGGGTCAAAGGTTAGATTGGAAACAAAGTCCCTGTGTTCGGAAGAATACCTCTGGTCCGCAATGGCAGCGAACCGGCTTTCCAGGCATCTCAGCTCGTGCAGAGACATGGCGTTCCCGATGTGAGAACCCGTGAAACCGGCTTTGGAAAAAATCTCCATGAACTCATTTTTTTCATAACACTTTGCGATCGGGCATTCCTTGCCATCGGTGGTCATTCTGAAAGCTTCGCGAGTAGAAAGATCTCTGTTTCTTTTCCATTTGAGCTGCCAAATATAAGCGACGTAGAGGTGAAACCAAACGCTTTCAGAGTTGTAAATCATGACGGATATTCGGCCCGTTGGCTTGAGGATTCGATGAAACTCATCGAGAATACGATCAAGATTCAAGCAATGATGAAGAACACCGGATGTATGGATGTAATCAACCGAACCATCTTTCAGGGGGAGATTGTTTTCCACCTCATCGAGTTGAATGAGTTCAACGGCGGCTTCGTGCAATTCGAGTCTTTTGCCCGCGACTTGCAAGGCTTGTGCGGAAACATCCATCCCGTAAAGCTTGGCAGGCTTGGAGAAAACCGAAAAACCGACCAAGTCATTGCCGGGCCCGCATCCATAGTCCACCACCACCTTTTCGTCTTGCCCGGAAACCGGCATGAGATCGATATATCCCGGGTATTGGGCGTTCCTCCAATGGAAGTGCTCAAGCGAATCCTCCATCGAACCAAAGGGTCTGGTGGCCACCATGCTGGCATTCCAATAAGCGGCGGAACCCTTTCCTACCGCCAACTGCCGCCTCCATTTGCGAGCTAGATGGAAAGCAATTTTTCTGAACATAAAAAAAGGGGAAACAGCTACTTGATCAAAGACTTGTAATAGGATGCCCGGTCGTGAAAGGTCTGGTGCCAGATCTCCAGGCTCAACAAACTCCAAACTTTTCTGGAAAATCGACCGGCCGATTCAAAGTTAGCCAACACCTCGTCTGAATTGATGTAGGGACGATTGCGTTGCTTCATTCCATCAAAAACCTCTTGAACAAGACCCTTGAGTGGATTGCCAAGCCATTCCTTCAAAGGCACGGGAAAACCCATTTTGTCTCTGCGGTTGACAATTCCGTCGGGCAGTACGCCTTCGTAGGATTTCTTGATCAAATGTTTCATGTTTCCGCCTGAGAACTTGACTTCCGCAGAGGCCGTCGCGATACGTTCCACCAAGCCATGATCGAGGAGCGGAACCCGGCTTTCAAGGCCATGGGCCATGCTCATACGATCTTCGACTTGCAACAATGCGGGCAACAAGGTTTTGAAGTCAAAGTGGGTCATATGATCGAAATAGGCACCCTTTCTGACGTTTGACTTGTTAAGGAAAATTTCGCGGAAGGAGTCAAAAACGCGGGGTTTGTCCAATGCAGTCCAATCGATCTCCTTGTCCATGTCCGAAGAGCGATCGACTAGCCTGAAGTACCTGTCTTCCAAGTTCCCGAAGAGTCCTTCCCTCCAAAACTCCCGCATCATTGGTTTGTATTCCCGGAGAATCCCGAGATTCGGCACAATCGATTCGATTGTAACGACAAAATTCCCATCCTTGTAAGTGCCGTCAATGGCCGCATTTATGCACTGTTCGAAGTAGGCAAGCAAGTATCGGGCGTACCCCCCGCAGATCTCATCTCCCCCTGGCCCCCCGAGTACTACCGTGACCGGCTCCGCAGCGAGCTTGGAAACCATGTACTGGGGAAAGGAACCGGGCCCTGCAACAGGATAATCCAAGTGATAGATGACCTTTCTCAAGTTCTCCTCGAAATCCTTGTGAGTAATGTCGATTATGTTCAAGTTGCCCCCGATTTGGTCGGATGCCATTTGAGCAAAATTGCTTTCGTCATATCCAGGATATTCAAGAAATCGACCATGGAAGGTCTCCCGATTTTGGGCATCCTTTTCTGCGGCAAGAATAGCCATAAGGCTCGAGTCGATCCCGCCCGACAGGTAAGCCCCCACGGGGACGTCCGATCTAAGGTGAACGTCAATCGAATCATCGAGCAATGAGCGAAGCTGATCTTGAAACCATTCCTCCCCGTGATCCCAATCCACTTGATAATTCACGTCCCAATAACGCCAGGTTCTCAACTCGCCACCTTCGATCGCCAATCCATGTCCAGGAAGCAATTGCTTGACACCCTTGAACAAAGTGTTTTCTCCGATCACGAAATTGAAAGTCAGGTACTCGGCCATTGCCTCAGGGTCGGTTTCAATATCAGGCAAGACGGGAAGGAGAGCTTTTGCCTCGGAAGCAAAATAGAAAACTCCGTCGACAACCACATAGTAAAAGGGCTTGATCCCGAATCGATCCCTGGCGCAAAAGAATCTCTGTTTTTGATCGTCCCAAACCGCGAATGAAAACATTCCCCTCAGGTGATCCACGCAATCTTCTCCGTACTTATGGTAGGCAGCCAGCACGGTTTCGGTATCGGATTCGGAGGCGAAATCCCAGTTTTCATTCAATGACCCCTGCAATTCAAGGTAGTTGTAAATCTCTCCGTTCAAAGTAATGATCGTACCGTCCCTGCCCTTCATGGGCTGAGCCCCCGCAGAACTCAGATCGATGATCGAAAGGCGCCGGTGAGCCAACCCGACCTTGCCAACGTCATCCATCCAAGTCCCCTCGCCATCAGGTCCACGATGGGCCAAAAGCTCCCCCATGCATTTCAAGACCTTTTCGCCATTAGCCAAGGTTTGGTCTTTGAGACTTATAAAACCTGCTATTCCACACATTTCTTACTTTTCTCCACTTGTGATAGGCTCAAAAATTACTGATTCCAAACTGTAAACATCGCCGGAAATTCATCTTCGTTTTCTTCAAAAATTCTATCTGAACACCAAAGTTTTCCCCTTTAAAGCAAGCTGAAAAAAGAGGTAAGCCGCCAAGTGTCCTCATCATCAATTATGCTGAATTCTCGAAAAGGAATTCACTCCTCCGAACAAAGGTGTTATAGAAATTACCAATTAGGGAAGAGCTTTTTCGTTTTTGCGAATGCGGGCCGCAAGCGAAGCCAATGCATCATGAATACGCTCCAAAAGAATTTCTTCCTGCACGTCGATACTGCTCCTGCCATCCATAAACCTATACCTTGCCGATCCATAAACGTAATTTCTCCCGTTGATTCCGAATTCAGCCAAAAATTCCTTGTCTCTGGAATAAAACCCTCTTTGTTCGGAATCCTTCCACAAAATACTTTTGCGATCGGTTGCATCCGTTACTTCTCCCTCGATTCCAAGCCGACCTTTTTCCTCAAAGAATGCCAAGGAAGCCTCCTGGAATTGCATGCCCTCGGCAGCTTTACCCAATGCTTCCGAAACTCCCTCGAGACTATCCATTTGGTTAATCATATCCTCAGCCTCCTTAACCGCTTGCTCGGCCGTCCGCGTACTCTTTCGATCCTCCAAGAGGGAAGAAAAACCTTGCCCGAAAAACTCGAAACGGAAGTAACCGAGATAACGAAGAAGAATAAAGCCCCCAAGTCCAAAGAAAACGAAGAGCGCCGTAAGTTGATCGCCCTTGCCCAAAGCAGCGGCAACAGCGACAAAACTACAACTAACGGCCGCAGCCCACATAGCGAGAACCGCCTTTCCGTGAGAGAGCCCTTTGGCCATCAGACGATGATGGAAGTGCTCCATATCAGGTGAAAAGGGAGAACGTCCCCTCAACATCCTCCTGAAAATTGCAAAGACACAATCCATTACTGGTAAGGCGAAAGCCAAAAAAGGAAAAATTCCGTTGATTGTATTTTCCCCGCTGACACTTCCTTGCAAACAAAGGCATCCCGCCAAATACCCAATAGTCAAGCTCCCGCAATCGCCCAAGAAAATGGATGCCGGGCGGCTGTTATAGACTAAGAAGCCAAGCAAGCATCCTATGAGTAGAGTCGAAAGCCAAGTAACATTGGGGATTTCACCCAAATAACCGACCACGGAAACGGCAATCAAACCGAACAAGGTAATTCCGGAAGCGAGACCGTCCAATCCGTCAATGAGGTTCACTGCATTGGCCAAACCCGTAATCCACAAGCAAGCCAAAGCAAAGCCGACCCAACTGGGAAACGGAACGGATCCAAATCCAATGATCTCAACAGTTGAAAAAGATAGATCTGCAAGCCAAACTACGACGCCCACAGTAATGAATTCGCCCAAAAGCTTTACTTTGGGAGATAACCGGCTCAGGTCGTCAAGGACGCCAATTCCAAAAATCACGAGCGAACCCAAAATGATAATTCCAGCGGTCGGGTTTTCTCCCCACAAAGCCGCGCCCAAAGACGGAACGGTAAAGCCGCCAATTAACAAAATGACGAGATAGGAACCCAAGACCGCCCCTCCTCCTAATCGCGGTATGGCATGCTGATGAACCTTGCGGGCACGCTGCGGGCAATCGACGAAACCACCCTTCAGAGCCAAATTACGAATGATGGGAGTAAAAACACATGTCAAGAAAGCTCCCAACACAAAAAGAGTATATATGGACGGTGTCACGAAACTAGATATTTCGTAAAATAAATTCGTAAAACCGTCAACTTAAGAAGAAGCATCGACTTTACCAAAAAACAATTACAAAGTACTTAAAAATCAAAGCTTTCCGAAAGAATTCACATCAGTGAATTTCCTGAACGTAAACCA
>JAYOII010000010.1:0-516 GCA_038118685.1 Opitutia bacterium | reverse complement strand
AATATATAAATTTAGTAGTTTGTCTAATTTTATATTAATCTTTTGAACATAAACCACCGAAGACTTTCCTGCATGAACTTCAATCAATCCACTCGGGGAAGCTCCCATCCTGTCATAAAAACTACGAGCATTCTTGAGTTCGCTTCCAACTGTAATGCAAAAAGCGAGAACGTTTTTGCTTTTAAAATGGATCTTTAGCTTGTCGTAAAGCCTGTCGGAAACCTTCTTTCCTCGAAACGAAGGTGTAACGGCTATGCTCAGTAGTTCGGCTTTGGGAAGTTCTTTTCCAGAATGTGAAGAAGAAGCATAACGCAACACTTCCAGAATCTTGATTATACGGCCAATCCTGAATAAGGAAGGAAACAAGGCACTGAATAATGAAAGGGGTCGATGAAGCATGCGCTTGACCACACCTCTCATACCCAAAGATGCAGAAACAAAACCCAAGACCTCTCCCTCGCTTTCTTCCACAATCAAAACACTGTCTTTGTCGCTATCAATTGCCCAATACAATAT
>JAYOII010000009.1:0-22971 GCA_038118685.1 Opitutia bacterium | reverse complement strand
TGATTGCGAGAAGACTGATTGAGCGGGGTGTTCGTTTTGTTCAGGTATGGAGTGGCAATGACAATGGGTTCCCCCGACGAAACTGGGACAGCCACGAAGATATGACCCGTGATCACCCATCCCTTGCCATGGGGATGGCCCGGGGGACGGCCGCCTTGATCAAGGACTTGAAACAACGGGGCCTGCTTGAGGATACGATCATTCACTGGACTACGGAGTTCGGCAGGATGCCGAGCAGTCAGGGAAGTACGGGCCGGGATCACAACCCCTTTGTTTTCACCAATTGGTTGGCCGGGGGCGGTTTCAAGGGTGGGGTGACCCACGGGGAAAGCGACCCGTGGGGTTACAAGCCCTTGGATCGAAAAAACCCGACCCAAGTCTATGACGTTTATGCCACGATGCTCCATCAGCTCGGCCTAGACCATGAGCGCCTGACGGTTCGCCATAATTCCATCGACCGGCGCCTGACCGACGTGCACGGTCACTTGATCAAGGAAATCATCAGCTGAGCTTGGAACTTTCAGTGGGTCTGCCTTTGGGCATGGATTGCCCGAAGGTCTTTTTTTTCTTTTGCTGAAAGCGAATCCATCGGTTTGAATATTGGTATGTTTTTACGCCCGCTGCTTCTTTCCGTGAGCTTGCTGTCATATGGTTCGCTCCTGGCTGAGGACTTGTCATTTACCCAAGACATCCGACCTCTGTTGTCGGATGCCTGCTTCCATTGTCACGGCCCGGACGGGCAAGCTCGCGAAGCAAAGCTCCGGCTCGACGACCGCTCGGCCGCTTTCAAGGCAGGTGTCCTTACGAACGGGGAAATGATCGAGCGCCTGCTCAGCGATGACCCCGACGAGAGAATGCCGCCTCCCTCATCCAAGCGGATTCTTCGGCCCGAAGACCGGGCCAAATTGGTTCAATGGTTGAAGGCTGGGGCGGATTGGCCGGAGGATGACCGGCATTGGGCCTTCGTTCCTCCCGAAAAACCTCTTGCGCCCCAAGTGAAAAACAAAGAATGGGCGAAGGGAAAGATCGACCGCTTCATTCTCGCCCGTTTGGAAAAGGAAGGACTGAAGCCTTCCCCGGAAGCCGACAAGCACACCTTGCTCAGACGGGTCACTTTCGATCTCACCGGCTTGCCGCCTTCGCCCGAGGAGATCGATGCGTTTGTGGCGGATGAGTCGGAGAATGCTTATGAGAAGGTGGTGGATCGTCTGCTTTCCTCTCCCCACTACGGGGAACAGGTTGCGTCCTATTGGCTGGATGCGGCCCGTTATGCCGATACCGACGGATACCAAAACGACCGTATACGTTACATGTGGGTTTGGCGGGACTGGGTCATCCGGGCCCTCAACGTCAACATGCCTTTCGACCGTTTTATCCTTGAGCAAATGGCGGGGGATCTTCTTCCCGACCGGAACTTCATGACCCAAGTGGCATCCGGTTACAACCGCAACCACCGAATCAATTCGGAAGGAGGTTCGATCCCGGACGAATGGATCGTCGAATACGTCGCCGACCGGGTCGAGACCCTCGGAACCACTTTCCTGGGGCTGACCATGAATTGCGCGAGGTGTCACGATCACAAATACGACGCAGTTTCCCAAAAAGACTTCTATTCCCTGTTTGCCTTTTTCAACGGAATCGACGAAGCGGGTCTTGGCCCCAACAACGGGAACAGCCCGCCTTTCATTCCCGTTCCCAAGAGCTGGCCTGATCTCAAGCCCGGGGAGAACAAGTTCGTGGTGCCTGAGAAGATGAAGATCAAGGTGGTTCAGACTGCCGTCCCCCGCCCTCAGCCCGGTGGGGCAAACACCGTCATGGTGATGCACGAGCTTCCCAAGCCTCGGCCGACTTACCTTCTGGAGCGAGGACAATACGAACGCCCCGACAAATCCCAACCACTGCAGCCCGCCGTACCCGAAATCATCGGGGGTTGGAAAAAACAATGGCCGAAAAACCGGATTGGGTTGGCCAACTGGCTCACCGATCCCGAACATCCGTTGACTGCCCGGGTTACCGTCAACCGGCTTTGGCAAAGATTGTTCGGCTTGGGCTTGGTCAAGACGTCGGAAAACTTCGGAGTTCAGGGGGAGCACCCGAGCCATCCCGAACTACTCGATTGGTTGGCCAAAGAATTCATCGGAGGAGGGTGGGATCTCAAGGCAACCTACAAGATGCTCGTGACCTCGGCCGCCTATCGTCAATCTTCCGTCAGTCGCTCCGATTCGGACCCCGACAACCGGCTTTTGTCCAGAGGACCGAGGCGTCGTCTTCCGGCCTATGCGATCAGGGATTCCGCCTTGGTTTCAGCCGGTTTGCTGGTCCCTGAGATCGGTGGTCCCTCGGTCCGGCCCTATATGCCGCCCCGCATATGGAGGTCGATTTCCAACAACACCTACAAGCAGGACAAGGGAGACAAGCTTTACCGCAGAAGCCTCTACACTTATTGGCGCCGCACCATTCCGCCTCCCACCATGCTTACCTTCAATGCCGCCGAACGCGAAGTATGCATCGTTCGCAAGGATCAGACCATCACCCCCCTGCAAGCCCTTACCCTGATGAACAACGTCACCTTTGTGGAGTCCGCCCGCCACTTGGCCGAGCGGATCTTGAAACAGTCGGACTTGGCAAACGAAGAGGAACGCATCACCTATGCCTTCAAGGCAATCCTGAGCCGACCACCCTCGAGCAGGGAGCTCGCTCTCCTGAAAGAAGACTTTCTGCATCACGAGGAAATCTTTTCCCAAAATCCACAGGCCGTCGGGCAACTGCTCAAGGTAGGCGAAAAGCCTAACGACCCCAAGCTTCCCTCCGCCACTTTGGCAGCCTATGCGATGGTTGCTTCCACGATCTTCAACCTCGACGAGGCCATTTCCCTGAATTGAAATCATGAAACTGACACACGCTTTGTCTCACGCCTATTCCCGGCGCGCCTTCCTCGAAAAAACGACCCTTGGCTTGGGGTCCATCGCCTTGGCCGGATTGTTGCGCGGTGAGGAAGACAAGTTGCGCCCGCGCAATGCGGTGGGCGGTTTTGCCGACATGCCTCACCATCAACCCAAGGTGAAGCGGGTAATCTATCTTTTTCAGTCGGGCGGACCCTCTCAGCACGATCTTTTCGACTACAAGCCGAGGTTGCATGAGGAGTTCGGCAAGGAGGTGCCCAAGTCGGTCTATCCCGACGAACGCAAGACTACCATGACATCCGGTCAGGCAAGCTTTCCGGTCGCCCCCACCGCGTTGAAATTCAAAAGGCATGGAGCGAGCGGGATCGAGTTGGGAGAGACCATGCCCCACCTTGCCAAGGTGGCGGATGACATTTGCGTGATCAAGTCCATGCATGGAGAAGCCATCAACCATGATCCGGCCGCGACCTGTTTTCAGACCGGCTCGGTCATTCCGGGGCGACCGAGCATCGGATCCTGGGTCAGTTACGGTCTGGGGTCCGATAATTCGGATCTACCGGCTTACGTTGCCTTGACCTCCAACGGCACGGGGAAATCCGGCCAGCCACTTTACGACAGGCTGTGGGGATCCGGTTTTTTGCCCGGTCGATTCCAAGGGGTCAAGTTTCGCGGACAGGGGGATCCGATACTCGATCTCTACGACCCGGCCGGGGTCACCCGTTCCCAGCGTCGCCGTATGCTCGATACCCTGGGCAAGCTCAACCAGGCCCAAGCGGATCATTATGCCGACCCCGATATCCGTACCCGGATCGCCCAGTACGAATTGGCCTACCGCATGCAGACCAGTGTGCCCGAACTGATCGACTTTTCGACAGAGTCTCAAAGCGTCGTCGATTCCTATGGTCCGGAAGTCCGAAAGGTGGGCAAGTACGCCTACAATTGCTTGCTCGCCCGTCGTTTGGCGGAACGGGGCGTTCGCTTCATCCAGCTTTTTCATCGGGGCTGGGATGCCCACGGGGGAGCCCCCGGGAACGTACGTCGCCAATGCAAGGATACCGATCAGCCGACCGCCGCGCTTCTCGCCGACCTCAAGCAAAGGGGCATGCTCGAAGACACCCTCGTGGTTTGGGGCGGGGAATTCGGTCGAACGGTTTATTGCCAAGGGAAATTGACGAGAACCAATTACGGGCGTGATCATCACCCGAATTGCTTCACTTACTGGTTGGCCGGTGGCGGGGTCAAGGCGGGCTTCAGCTATGGGAAAACCGATGACTACAGCGTGAACGTCGTGGAGAACCCCGTTCACGTGCATGATTTGCAAGCCACCATTCTTCATTTGCTCGGAATTGATCATGAGCAATTGACTTATCGTTACCAAGGCCGCTACTTTCGCTTGACCGACGTCCACGGCAAAGTCGTTCACGACGTTCTCAGTTAGCCAGCGCCTTGCAGTTTAACCAGCCCAACCTGATCACCCTATGATGAAAACTTACCTGAAATCATTCCTCTTCGCCTTGCTTTTCGCTTGTCCGATTTTCCTGTCCGCGGCGAAACCGGTTTCCCTCTTCAACGGGAAAGATTTGACCGGATGGAAGGGTGGCAACTACGTCGTCGAGGACGGAGCCATCGTTTGCAAAGGAGGCAACCTCGTCACGGAAAAGCAGTATGCCAACTATGTCTTCGAATTCGAATTCCTTCTTCCGGCTGGCGGTAACAACGGGCTGGGTATTCATTACCCGGGGAAGGGCGGACCCTCCGGGGCCGGCATGGAATTGCAAATTTTGGACAACAAACACCCCAAATACGCCAAGTTGGTCGATTCCCAATATCATGGCTCGCTCTACAAATTGAAGGCAGCCAAGCGCGGACACCTCAAGCCTGCCGGCGAATGGAACCGCCAAAAAGTTACGGTCAACGGGCCGAAGGTACAAGTCGTGCTCAACGGGGTGGAAATTCTCAACGCCAACTTGGACGAGATCAACAAGGAGAAGCCCAAGCACAACGGAGCCAAACGCCGGAGCGGGCATATCTGTTTTTGCGGGCATGGGTCCCCGGTCAAGTTCAGGAACATTACCATTTTGGAGCTTCCCGAGAGCGTTTCTCTTTTCAACGGGAAAGATTTGACCGGTTGGAAAAAGGGGAACTACGTCGTGGAGGACGGAGCGCTTGTCTGCAAAGGCGGGAACTTGGTCACCGAAAAGGAATATTCGAATTACGTCTTCGAGTTTGATTTTCTTCTCCCGCCGGGAGGAAACAACGGGTTGGGCGTTCACTACCCGGGGAGTGGAGATGCCGCTTACACTGGAATGGAACTACAAATCCTGGACAACTCACACGAGCGCTATGCCAAACTCAAGGACTATCAATACCATGGTTCCTTATACACTTTGAAGGCGGCCAAGCGCGGACATCTGAAGCCCGTAGGGGAGTGGAATCGACAAAAAGTCACGGTCAACGGGCCGAGCGTAAAAGTGGTCTTGAACGGCGTGGAGATTCTCGACGCCAACTTGGATGAGATCAACAAGGAGAAACCGAACCACAAGGGGGCCAAGCGCCGCAGCGGTCACCTTTGCTTTTGCGGACACGGCGCCCCGGTCAAGTTCAAGAACATCACCATTCTCGAGCTTCCCGAGAGCAAATAGTCCGTTTTCAACTTCCTCTTTTCAGGACGGTTTCCTTTTTTTACCGGGAGTTTTTGGCAACGTAGACGGCACCTTTCGAACTGTCCTCGGTGATGGGGTTGTCGAATTCGATGGTATGGCCCTCGGCCCATCCAAAGACTCTGCTCAATTGATCGGCAAAGGAGGCTTCGGGTTCTCCGTCCGCCCAAAGAGCGAATACCCCATCGGGTTTCAAGTGGCGGGCGAGCTCTTTCAATCCTTCCTCCGTGTAGAACCGGACGTTCGTCTGATGCAATACGTTGGTCGGCGTGTGATCGATGTCCAGAAGGATGGCATCGTGTTTTTTTTCCGGGTTTTCCGGGTCGAAACTATTCTCGACGTCTTGCGAGAGCGCGAAAAAGTCGGCCTGAGTCAACCGGCACCGCTGATCGCCAGTCAAGGTTTCGCCCAAGGGGACCAATCCGTTTCGGTGCCATTCGATCACGGGGGCGAGGTATTCGACGACCACGAGCGAGCGTACCCGCGGGTCCTCAAGGGCCGCCGCTGCGGTGTAGCCCAACCCGAGCCCGCCAACCACGACGTCGAGGTCATCCTTTTCCAAGGCCGCGAGTCCCAGCTTGGACAGTTGACGCTCCGCTTCATGAAACAGACTGGACATCAGGAAGTCCTCTCCCAGCTTGACTTCGTAGACGTCGAGTTCCCCCAACTTGGGAATTCTCCGTCTGCGCAACGCCAGCTCCCCGATCGGAGTGATCTGAAAATCAAGTTCTTCGAAGATCAAAAATCGAGGTCTTTCCTGAATAAGGGAGAAAAGGTCTCACTTCTTCTTCCCCCAGCGTTTTTCCCAGATGGCGGCCATCTCGGTTACCCGTTCGGGGTCTTGCTTGGCGAGGTTCTTGGTCTCGGTGCGGTCCTTGGCCAGATGGTAGAGAGCCCAGGGCCGCTTGCCTTCGCGAACGATCTTGTACTCACCCTTCACGATGGCGTGGGTCCCGCTGTGGTTGAAAACGTAGGAATGATCCCGGTCGACGGATTTTCCCTTGAGAATCGGTACGAGAGAAAGGCTTTCGTGGGACTTGGTTTTCTCACCTTTGAATTCCTTCGGGTAGGTGGCTCCCGCAAGTTCCAAACAGGTAGCCATCAGGTCAACCACGTGACCGCGCTGCTTGGAGATGCTGCCGGGCTGGGTCTTGAGTCCGGCCGGCCAATGGACGATGGCGGGCGTGCAGGCTCCTCCGTTGTGGACGTTGGACTTGTAACGGCGCATGGGGGTGTTCTGGGCGTTCGCCCAGTTGTGTCCCACGCTCCCGTAGGTCATGGGACCGCCCATCGGGACGTCGTATTTGTCGCCCACCGCGATCGTCTTGCCCGCTTTCTTGGCTTTGGCCAGTATGTTGTTGGCCGTATTCCATCCGTTCCCACCGAGGTGTTCGGGGCAAGCCCCGTTGTCGTGGAAATAGATGATGAAGGTGTTCTCCAAGCGCTTGTTCTTCTCAAGGGCGTCGACGATCGTTCCCACGGCCTGGTCCATGTGGTCGACCATGGCCGCGTAGATCGCCATGTTCCGGATGCGCCAGGGCTTGTGGTCTATGGTCTCCCATGGCTTGACCCGGTCTTCCCGTGGGGGAAGGGGCCAGCGCTCCTTGTCGATGATTCCCATCTCGAGCATACGGGCATATCGTTCCTTGCGCAGTTTCTCCCATCCGCCCTCATAGGTTTTGATGTACTTCTGGATGGATTTTTCCGGAGCGTGAATCGGCCAATGAGCGGCGGTGAAGGCGACGTATTGAAAAAACGGTTTGTCCGATTTTGCAAATTCCCCTATTTGGCGGGCGGCTTCGGTCCCTATGCGGTCGGTGTAATAGTAATCCTCCTCGTCGACCTCCGTGAACTCGGTGTTCCGGGTCAAGGTATAGGGATCATAGAAGGAACCGGCCCCCGTCATGGTTCCGTAGAAATCATCGAAGCCGCGCTGAATGGGTCCGTCCTTCATCGGGTTTTTTCCAAGGTGCCATTTCCCCACCATTCCAGTCTGGTAACCGACGGGCTTGAGTAACTCGGGAATGGTCACCTGCCCGTTGCCCAGACCATTGCTGTAGATCCCGCTCATCAGAGTGGCCCGGGTCGGCCAGCAACGCGCGGTGTTGTAGAACTCGGTGAAACGCAAGCCGTTTTTGGCTAATTTGTCCAGGTTGGGTGTATCGATTTCCCCACCGAAGCATCCGAGGTCCGAGAACCCCATGTCGTCGGTGAGAATGACGATGACGTTGGGTCGGTCCGCTTTTTCGCCCGACAGGGTCAAGCCGAGCAGCGTGAGAAAGCATACGAGGAATTTCATTGTCAAACGAGAGCTCGCCTGCCCGTCAGCGACGAAGTTTGCGGTCGTAGAACTGTTCGTTCTTCGGCCGGCGGATCGGGATGGAGAGCCCGCCCGAGGAATCGAGTTCGTCGAAAAGTTTTTCCCTGAGTTCGAGGATGCGGTCCCGATAGGCGGGAACGCGGATCAGGTTGTGACGTTCGTGAGGATCGGACTTCAGGTCGTAGAAACCGTTGCGGTCCCACACGCCGTGGTAGTAGACGTATTTTTCGCTGTCCGTTCGAATGGCGAAAGTCGTGGGGGTGGCCGGAAAGTTCCATTCCCAATGGTATTCGTAAACGAAATGTTCCCTCCACTTTTTCTTGTTCTTTTGTCCTTTGAGCAAGGGAAGAAGAGAATGACCGTCCATCTTGGGCTTCTTGGGCAGGTCCACTCCGGCATATTCCAGAATGGTGGGGGCCAGGTCGACGTTCAGAGCCATCTTTTCGACTCGGGTCCCAGCCTTGATCAGTTTCGGATGACGGGCGAGCATGGGTATGCGGATCGATTCCTCGAAAGCATCCCGCTTGTCGTAGAACCCGTGTTCGCCAAGAGCAAACCCGTTGTCTCCAAGATAAATGACAAGGGTATCCTCCGCGATTCCGAGTTTGTCGAGTTGATCGAGTACGCGCCCGATATTTTCGTCCAAGGCATGTACGGTTTCACAAAAGTTGTGGTATAACTCGTCGAAGGAGGGGACCGGATCCTTGTCCAAGGCTCCCGTTTCCATATGGTCGATGCCGTGTATTCCGTATCTTCTTTCCCGGATCCAGAGGGACTGGGAGAGGTAATTCTCTTCGGTGTTGGCCATGGTTTCCGGGTAATCGATCTTCTTGCCTTCGTAGCGCTTGGCATGGCGGGGCGGGGGTTGGAAGGGGTAGTGGACCGCTTTGTAACCAACCTGGAGGAAGAAGGGTTTTCCTTTTTTGGAGGCCGGTCCGACTTCCTTGAGCCAACTGATGGCTTGGTCGGTCAGCAGGTCGGCGTTGTATCCCTTGAAGTCTTTTCTTTTGCCGTTGATATTGAAGGTCGGATCGAAATAGGTTCCCTGTCCGGCGAAACTGACCCAGTGGTCGAAGCCCTTGCGGGGGGTGTCGTCTTCATGGCCCATGTGCCACTTCCCGACGTAACCGGTGCGGTAGCCCGCTTCCCTGAGGTATTCGGGAAAGAAGCGGGTGCCGGGCGGTACGGGTCTTTGGTTGTCCACCACCCGGTGGTTGCGCATGTACTGCCCGGTCAGGATGGAAGCCCGGCTGGGGGAACAAAGCGAAGTGCTGACGAAGGCGTTGGCCAAATGGGCTCCCTCTTTGGCAAGCCGGTCGAGGTTCGGGGTCTCGAGGAATTCAGGGGCTTCCTCCATGAAACTCATGAAATCATACCGGTGGTCGTCACTCAGAATGAGCAAAACGTTGGCGGGGGCTGCAACCAAAGGGCAAGCGAGAACGAGCAGGAATGCCCAAAGACAGGGTAATCTTTGAATTGTCATTAAGGAAGTAATGCACGCCGCAATGGACAAGTCACGACGTATTTTTCATTCCCTGCATTTTTCGACTGCAAAGCTTTACATTACGAAAGACTTTGAGTTAAAAACCGATGGTGCAGATTTACCTGAACCTGAATGGCGAACAAGTCGGTCCCTATCGAATCGAAGACGTGCAGGGGTGGCTTCATGCCGGGCACGTAAAGTTGGATGATCAGGCTTGGTATGACGGTTGTGGTGATTGGATCTTGATTCAGGATCTTCCCGGAATTCGCAAAAGCTCGGCGGGGCATGCCACGTCCTCCGATCTGATACCGCCTTTCGAGGCCTATGAGGGCAGTGATCCGTTTATCTTCATCAGTTACGCGCACAAAGATTCCGAGATTGTTTATGAGGAAATAACCGAACTCCATGAGTCCGGATATAAAATCTGGTATGACGAGGGAATCGAAGCCAGCAACGAGTGGCCGGAGGAAATTGCCAATGCGGTGATCGGTTGCGCCGTGTTCGTGGTTTTCATTTCCCCCCGTTCGACGGCCTCTGTCAATTGCCGCAATGAAATCAACCTGGCTCTGAACGAGAACAAACCTTTTCTTGCCATTCATTTGGAGGAGTCGGACCTGCCGCCCGGTTTGCGTCTTCGAATGGGAGATCTGCAGGCGATTCTTCGCTACAGGCTTACCCGCGATCGTTACCTGAAAAAAGTCAACGGCACCTTGGACCAACTTTTGGGCAGAAAAAATTCAAAGGCGGCTTCACCTTCCTCGCCGAAGCAGGGCGAGGTTTCTCACAAAGCCCAAGCGAAGAAGCCGGAGTCCGTGATCCTTAAACCAAAATCAAAGGGACGCAGGGGATTACTCATGATCCTGGGGACTTTGGTTCTCATTGCAGTCTCGGCTTTTGTTTTTGTATCCAAGAAAAATAGTTCCAGCTCGGAAAATGGGAATGATGAATCGGCGAATTCTTCCTCCGGGGATGGAAGGGAAATGGGTGGCCAAGAAGGCGCGGGGCCTTGGGTTTCAATGTTCGATGGGGAAACCCTGACGGGATGGAGAGCTTCGGAGGATGATCGGGTCTTTGCCGTTCTTAATGGAAGCATCCTTGTAAGAGGAACTGCTCGGGCTCACCTGTTTTACGAAACGGATCCATGGTTGAAAGATTTCGAATTCAAGGCTCAAGTCTATTGTTACCCGGTCGTAAACAGCGGGATTTATTTTCACACTCTGTACAAGGACAGTGGTTGGCCGAACAAAGGATTCGAATGCCAAATATTGAATTCACATCAGAATGAAAAAAGGAAAACCGGTAGCCTTTTCGGCGTTGTGGACGAGGTCCGTACCTTGGTCAAGGATAACGAATGGTTCGAATATTTTATTCGGGTGAAGGGAAAGAGAGTCTTGATCAAGATCAACGGAGAAACCACGGTCGACTGGACCGAACCACCTACATGGATGGCTTATCAGGAAAGGAATTTCGAACGCAAGCTAGGCATGGGCTATTTCGCGTTGCAGTCTCACCCGGACAGCAATGTTGTTATGTTGAAAGATCTCTATTACCGGAGGTTGCCTTAGGCAAATGGGTTCCTTTTTTGCCTCCCCTGTCCCTTTCCGCTTTCAAGGATTTTCACGAGAAACCGATCCTTTGGCTAGCGTGCCGTAAGCAAATGAACTTGAAAGATTCTTTACTTGAGGCTGGCAAGATAGGCGATGAGATCGCGAATTTCTGTCTTCGAGAGAATGGCTCCGGTCGATGGCATGGGGGAAGTAAGAACTTCCTCCGCAATGCGGGATCGGTCAAGCGTAGATTCCTTTCCTTGCCCGGACTGCAAGACATACCTTTTCGGATCGGCTTTCACAATCGAGCCTGAAACCGTAGTTGCGTCCTTTAAGGTTGCCACGAGGAGCCCGTAGCCTTCCGCCAGCTCGGCTTGCGGATTAATCAAGGATTCGAGGATTTTTTCACTGGTCAGACGGGAGGCAATTTGGGAGAGGTCCGGACCGAGCACCCCGCCGATCGAACCGATCTTGTGACACCGGATGCACTGGGCGGCCGGGTGTCCCATTGCGAGTTCCTTGCCTTTGCGGGCATCTCCGCCCCGCAAAGTCGGATGGAAGGGACCGAGGGGACCCTGCTTGGCCAGCATCTCCTCGAGTTCCTTGGCTTTGGCTTTGGCCTGCGTTCCTTTGGCGCTTCCGGATGCTTCCAAAAGGTCGAGTTCCAGATCGGGATCAACCTTGGCAAATTGTTTGGCCAACAGCGTGTCGGCTTTCGGGTCGTCGGACTGAGCGAGGTTTCCGAGGGCGGATCGTTTCTCGGTCAAGGTGCCTGATTCCAAGGCCTTGGCAAAGACTTCCACCCCGGAGAGCCCCGCCGCCCAGGCCCGCTTCTGCCCGGCTGCCCGGAGTCGGGCGTCCTTTGATTCAAGGGCCGATTCGACGAATTTGCCTAGGGCCGGGTCACTCAGTTCGGCCATGGCGCCGAGCAACTGAGCTTGCAGGTAAGGGGTGGCCTCTTTCGATTCGTAAGCGGCGTGAACAACGGGAAGAAGATCGGAAACCTTTAACCTTTCAATGGCTCGGGAGAGTACGGTGAGAACCTTGGGCGATGCATTCTGCACCAAGTCGTCGGCGACCTTGGCCAAGGCTTGGGCTGCGGGCTGCGGGCTGCGGGCGGGGTATTCTCGGTAGCGTCCCTCGACCGCGTCCAAAACAGGAGGTTGGGGCCAAAGGGCGAGGCAAGCAAGAGCGGTGGACCGCATGTTCTCGGGAGAGGATGGACTTGCGGCGTAGCGGGCCAAGCGTTCGGCATCGGCTGGGCGACCCACCCGGAAATTGGCATTGATCGCCCGCCTGAGAAGGGCTTCGCCTTTTAGGTCAGGCCGGTCGAGGATCTCCGCCAAGGCGGGCAGGGCATCGGGAATGGAAAAGTCGTCGTGGATGGCTCGGGCCGTTTCCGTCACCAAGTAGAGATCCTTATCCTTGAGAAAGGAAGAGATTCCGGGGTGAGCGTGCCTGCGCAGGGCAAGGATGGCGGCCAAACGGACCGAGGAATGAGGTGAGTTTATTGTCTCAAGGAGAACCTTCGGGTCGGCCTTTGTGGAGCCGACCAGTCCCATGACTGCGCCGTGGCGCAGAAACGCATCTTCGTCATCATTTTCCCGGACCAGTTCGAGCAGGGGGTCGATGGCTTTGGTCGACTTGAGTTTTCCCAAGGCAACGGCGGCATGAAAGCGGACGCGAAGGGACGAGTCCTTGAGCATGCCAAGGAGAGGCTCAAGGGCTTGAGCGTGAGCTGACTCACCCAATACCTTGGCCGCTTGGGTCCGGACTTCCGGATCCTTGTCCTCGAGCAGTTGAAGCAGGGGACCGACCGCACCCGCATCCTTGTTCTTTCCGTCGGGCCAGCCTCTCGCCACTTGGCCTATTCCCCAGATTGCGTGGAGGCGGGCCAATTGGTTTTCAGTTTGTTTGGCAACGACAAGAAGGGCCCATGTCTTTTTCCGTCTGACCAGTTCGAATTGAGCCGCCTTGCGGACTCTTGAATCGGGCTCTGCTAGGCAAGCAACCAAATAGGCTTCGTCTTTACCGCCCATGCCTTCGGCCAAGAGCTGGCTCGTCCGTTTGCGGGCAGGGTTGTCTTGGCCCTCGATCGAGTCGATCTTCCAAATTCTGCCGCGATCGCTCGGGCCGTTCATCCAATCCGTGACGTAAAGAGCGCCATCGGGTCCGAAGGCAACCCCCGTGTTGCTTCCGCCTCCGGGGATGGTCCGCTCGTCGTACATCTCGAAGGCAGCGCCTTTGGGACGCACCTTAAACGCAGTCATTTTTCTGCCTTGGGCAAGAAAGAAGAAGTTGCGGAATTGCTCGCTCAGGGCCGTACCCGGGTCGTAGGCGAAGCCGCAAGGTCCGTTGGAATAGTTGGCGAGAGGCGGAACGATGAAGGCCGCTTGCCCGGGAAACCTGGGCCGGAAGAGTCCTTCCTTCATCCAAACGTTGTATGGCTTTTCCCCCGATACCTTGGCAAAGTCCTGATAGCCGTGCCATTGCCAATGCAGGCGCCAGGCGGTCATTCCGCCTTCCACGATATAGATGAAGCGCTCCCTTTCACCCGGATAGTCCCCGTCGTTATCGACGCTGAACAGGTTGCCGAATTCGTCAAAAACCGGTTCCTGCCCATTGCGAACTCCGAGGGCGAAGAGCTCGAGGTTCGAACCGTCCGGTTCGCAGCGCATGATTCCTCCCCGGTCCGGGTAAAAGAAACGTTCTCCGTTTTTCCCCGTGGCGTTGATTCCCTTGTCCGCAACCGACCAGTAGATCCGCCCGTCCGGGCCCATGGTCAGACCGGACACGTTGTGTCCTCCCTGCCCGATGTGGATGGAATAGCCCCGACTGAGCAGGGTCCGCTTGGCGGGTTTTCCGTCTTGGCCGAAGTCCTCGTACTTCCATACGTCGGGCTCGACCGTGGCATAGGCCGCGCCCTCGGCCCACAGGACCCCTGCGGCAATTCCCGTCAAGGGGGTTGCGAGATCGTCGTCGATGAGAATGCTTTCGTCCGCCTTTCCGTCTCCGTCCGTATCCTGGACGCGGAGGATTTCTTCCTTTTGTACGGCGAGATCCTTCCAATCTCTTTTTCCGTCCCCGTTGCGGTCGGGTGGCGAGTAGGGTCTGACGTCCGGGAATGGTTCGGGACCCATCGCTTTCTTGTAGAAGGCAAGCCTGTCCTCCAAACTACGGATCGACATGTCGTGTTTCACCCAGGCCCGGTGGTTGCGCAAGTCGAGGCTGGAAATCTTCCGGCGCCGGACACGCGTGACGTAGGCCTTGCCTTGTTCGTCGAAACTGATGGCCACCGGACTGGCGACGAGCGGGTTCTCCGCCCAAACCGAAACCTCCAGCCCACTTGGATCTTTTTTCGGGGGAGGAGAGGCCTTGGCCAGTTTCTTGGAAACCGAAATCCCTTTGATCCGAAAGGTGTGCAGGTTTACCCATTTGTTTTCGTTGTTTCCCCGGGAAACGAAACGGATGAAAAGAGCGGAAGTTTCGGGGGTTTCGTATTTGGAGGTTCGATCTCCTTTGCCAGGGCTTTTGCCCTTGTAGATTTCGTTCCATTTTTTTCCGTCCATGGAAGCCAGAACGGAAAACTCATAGTTCCGGTTACCCCGGGAAAACCCGGCCTCGAAGGAGGAAAAGGTGGCTTTCTTGTCGAGCTTCAGTTGGAGCCATTGGTCTTTGCCTTCGGATGACCACCTGGAGTTTGCGTTTCCGTCGATGGCATGGTCGGGGCCATTCCCCGATTGGGAAGCGGAAGAGCTGATTTCGATGATCTCCGAGCCGAGTAGCCTGGAAAGGGAGAGACAAAGCAGGGAGAGAAAAAGAGTGGGATTTCGGAACATCTTAGGGATGGGTAAGGGGAGCGGGCATGGGGGCGTTGGTTTCCTTGAGCCACCGGGACAGTTTTTCGTTGAGGCGCTTGGCGACTTCGGGGCTTTTCTTCGCGAGGTTTCTTTTTTCGCTCAAGTCATCCTGCAAGTCATAGAGTTCGAGGGAACCATCGTCGTAGTTGCGGATTATTTTCCATTTTCCTTCCCGTACCGCCCCGGCCAAGCGGTTGCCCATGTGCCAGGCGTAGTTGGGGAAATGGAAATAAATTGTTTTGCGGGTGAGTTTTCCCGTTTGCCTGAATAGGGGAAGAAGGCTCTCTCCATCGATCGGTTTGCCACTCGGTTTCAACCCGGCCATCTCGAGGAAGGTGGGGTAGAAGTCCATGCTGATGACCGGGGTGTTGCAAAGCTTTCCCGGAGGAACCTGACCGGGCCAGCGAACGATCAGGGGTATCCGGATGCCCCCTTCGTAGAGATGACCTTTCGATTCCCTGAGCGGACGGCAGTCGGAAACCCCGGCGAATCCACCGTTGTCGCTGGTGAAGATCACAAGGGTGTCCTTTTCCATGCCCATCTTTTCCAAGGCCTTGAGGAGACGGCCGATGGCCAGGTCCATGGCCTCGATCATGGCTCCGTAACGGGTGTCCTTCAGACCAGGCCCTTTTCGGTCGGCATATTTTTCGAGCAACTCCTTGGGCGCCTGCATGGGCCAGTGCACGGTGTAAAACCACAAATGTGCCATCCATGGCCTGTCCTTGTTTGCTTTGGCAAAGCGGATTGTTTCGTCGACCAGCCGGTCGGGCAGGTATTCGCCCTCGGGCCCGTCGGGCAGCTCGGCGTTGCGGTAGGGGGAAAAGAAACTCGGTGGCCCGCCGTAGGAAGTGCCTCCGACGTTCAAGTCGAACCCTTGCCCGGTCGGGGAAACCGGGCCGGCTACTTTTCCCCCTTTCCCGGAGCTCGGGGCTATGTGCCACTTCCCGAAAAAAGCCGAGGCATAGCCCGCCTCCTTCATCCTCTCCGCTATGGTCAGGTATTCGGTGTTTAGCTGAGGGGTGAGCTTGGCGGGTTGGGGACGCCCGTCCTTGGGGAAGAAGAGTCCGGGCAGGTGAGTGGTCAAGCCGATGCGGGCGGGGGCTTGTCCGGTCAACACGGCGCAACGGGTGGGCGAACAGACGGGGGCCGCCGCATAGGCATCGGTGAAACGCATGCCCTGTTTGGCCAACCGGTCGAGGTTGGGGGTCTCGACCAAGGGATTCCCCTGGCAGGCCAGGTCCATCCACCCCAAGTCATCCGCCATGATGAAGAGTACGTTCGGTTTCTTTGCCCACAGGGCGGGAAAGGATCCGACGATCCCGATGGCGTACAAACAAAAATAAAGCTTCATCCCCGCCGCACGCAATTTATTTGGCCGCCCGGGCAAGCTGGTCTTTTTCACGGGCGTTCCACAGCTTGGCCAGTTGCTCGACTTTGTCGGGGAACTTGGTTGCCAAATCATTCAATTCGTTGGGGTCCTTGCTCAAGTCGTACAGTTCCCACTTGGCTTTGTTTTTGCCATCCTTGTTGAAGACTAGTTTCCAATTGCCCGTGCGAATGGCTTTTCCCTTCGCGTGGTGGAAAAACAGAACCGCCGGGTCGGGTTGCTTCTTGCCCAGCAGAGAAGGAAGGATCGATCGACCGTCCCAGGCGATCCGCTTGGCTCCGCCCGCTTTCCCGGATGGTTTGATAGCAGTGGCTTCCAAGATGGTCGGCATGAGGTCGACGAGGTGGGAAAGGGTGGAACTAGTCGTGCCCTTGCCCTTGATGCCGTTTGGCCAGTGGGCGATCATGGGCGTGTGAATCCCGCCCTCGTGGTCGTATTGTTTGAAGAGCCGATAGGGGGTGTTGGACAGGTTGGCCCATCCGTATCCGTAGCTCTGATAGGTGATTTCCGGGCCGGGCATGAGATCGGTCAGGTTACCCGGTTTCATGGGTTGGCCGTCCCTGGTCTTTTCGGGCAAGTAGTCTCCCTTTCGGTTCGCTCCGTACTCGACGTGGCAACCCCCGTTGTCGATGGTGAAGAAAGTGAGCGTGTCGTCCAGTTGCCCGGACTTGCGCAAGTGATCGATGACCTCTCCGATGACCCGGTCCATGATGGTTACTTGAGCGGCGTACACCTCCATCCTGCGCTCCTGCCAGGCCTTGTGCTTTTCATCCTCCCAAGAGGGGACGTTTGCATGGCGGGGGGAGAGCTTGACTTGGGAGCCGATGACCCCGAGTTCCTTCATCCGCTTGAGCCTCTCCCGGCGCAACTCATCCCAACCTGCGGAGAACTTCCCCTTGTATTTCTCGATTTCGCGGGCGGGGGCATGGAGGGGCCAATGGGCGGCGGTGAAGGGAAGGTAGAGGAAAAAGGGTTTGTCCTTGGGCGTCTCCTTGAGGAAGGCGATAGCCTCCTTGCCTATCGCATCGGTGAAGTAGTAGTCCGGGTCCTTCATGAATTCCTCGTCGATTAACTTCCGGTCCCGTCGCAAACCGAAGGGGGCGAAGAAACTGCTGGCCCCGCCGAGGATTCCGTAAAAGCGGTCGAATCCACGTTGGTCGGGGTAAACGGCGTTGGCCCCGTTGTTTTTGGTGTATTTCCCCGCCAAGTGCCACTTGCCCATCATTCCGGTTGCGTACCCGTTTGTCTGCAGAACCCCGGGCAGGGTCAGGCAGCGGGGGTGCAGGGCACCGTTCTTCAAGGAGGTCCGGTGATAGACCCCGGTCAGCATGGAGGCCCGCGAGACCCAGCACATGTTCTCGCTGTAGAAGTTGGTGAAGCGGACGCCGCCTTGGGCGAGGGAATCGAGTCGGGGTGTGCGGATTTCCCCCCCGAAACACCCGAGGTCGGAGTAGCCCATGTCGTCGGACATGATCAAAAGAACGTTGGGCTTTTTTGCGAACAGGGATCCGAAGCCAGCCAGCCCGCAAAGAAAAACAAAGAAGGTTTTGAAGGTCATGATCAAATCCCAATAGCAAAGGAGGGTACGGTCAAGCGACGAAGAAAAGCATAGCGATTGCAGAAACCCGTTCGTGGGCGCTTCGCCGGCTTCCTTAAGAAAGCTGAAACTCTCCGCGGGCGAGTTCTTGAGCGAAACCGGACTCTTCGAGGCGGGCTCGGGCATGGGCAACCTCTTCCTCGCTCAGGACCGCTTGGGGAACCCGGCAGGGACCGACCTCGAACCCGAGAAGGGGCCAGACGACTTGCTTGACGCATGAATGATAGGGTCCCGGTTCTTTGTCGACCAGGCGGATCAACCGCACGGCTTTGGTCATCCATGACTGAGCGTCCTTCATCTTTCCTTCGCCGTATGTTTTGATGATTTGGGCAAAGAGCGGAGCGGCAAAGCCATAGGTGCTGCCGACCGCGCCTTTGGCGCCGGTGGCCAGGGCACCGAGGATCATCTCGTCGGAACCGAAGAGAACGTCGAGTCGCCCGTCTTCGAATTCGAGACAGGTCGTCAGGTCGGCCAGAAAGAAATCGCTGAACTTGATCCCGTGAAAGCGGGGAACCCGGTCGCATGCCTTTTTCATGAATTCGACTAGGTCGGGCGAAACTCCGCTCATGCGGGGGATGTGATAATAGTAGTAGGGCAGGTCGGGGGCGCAAGCGGAGACCCGGGCGATGAAGTCGACGAGCAAGTCGACGCTGGCCGGTTTGAAGTAGGTCGGGGGAAGGGTGGAAATGGCATCGGCACCGATCTCGGCGGCATGACGGGCCAGTTCGCACGCGGATTCGACCGAATTGTGTCCGACCTGGACGACTACGGGAAGCCTGCCCTTGGTTGCCGAGACGGAGGCTTGGGCAACCTGCTTGCGTTCTTCCACGCTCATGGACTCGCCTTCGCCGGTGCTTCCGCAAACGTAAAAACCGGAAACCCCGGATTCGGTCATATAGTCGATCATACCCGGGATTAGATCGAGGTTGACCGAGCCGTCCTCTCGGAAGGGGGTGTAGGTCGCGGCAATCAATCCGGTCAGTTTCATGGCTTCTAGTCTTAAGGTTCCGATGGTCCGGGATCAATAAGCGAGTTCAGTCCCAAAGGAAAGGGGGCAAGGACGATCTCCCTTCCCTTGACGGGTGGGCGGGGCCGAGCTAGCCTTTTCATCCTTGATGAGAACCCCCGAATTAAAAGGTTGCTTTTCGATTGAACCGGAAACCCAATGATCCGATTCACCCTGCTTTTTCTTTTCCTTGCGACGAGCGCTTACCCGGCGTCGCAACCGAATGTTCTTTTCATCGCGGTGGATGATATGAATGACTGGACCAGCACGCTGGGGGGGTATTCCGGAAAGGTCCATACCCCGCACCTCGAACGATTGGCCCGGATGGGCATGACCTTTACCAATGCCCATGCCGCATCCCCGGTTTGTTGCCCGAGCCGGACGGCCCTGATGTTGGGACTTCGTCCCTCGACCACCGGAATTTACAACAATGGTCAGTGGTGGCTTCCTCATTTGCCCGACGCGGTTTCGCTTCCCATGCATTTCAAACGGCACGGCTACGAAACCATGGGAGCGGGCAAGATCTTCCATCATACCGCGGGGTTCAATCCGCCCGTTCAATGGGATGATTTTCAACGCCTTGTTTTTCAAGAAGATCCCTGGTTCAGGGGTCATAGGCTCAACTACCCTTGGTCGACGCCCGAGAAGTATCCCGAGGGTTATCCCTTCAGCGGGTTGAAGGGGACGCCCCACGAAGGGGACTGGGGGGTGATCCCCGGGTTGGCCGAGGCCGAGTACGATGATTCGAAATCAGTCGATTATGCAGTGCGGGCCCTTGTCAAAAAACGCGACAAGCCCTTCTTTTTGGCCTGCGGGATCTTCCGCCCCCATCTTCCTTGGTATGCTCCGAAAAAATACTTCGATCTTTATCCCGTGGAGGGGATCGAACTGCCTCGGGTTACCGAAAACGATTTGCAGGACGTTCCTCCCCAAGGCGTCAAGCTTTCCGCAGCCCGCAGGAACGAGTTTCTAAACATCAAGAAACAGGGGAAGTGGAAAGAGGGAGTCCGGGCCTACCTGGCGAGCATAAGCTTTGCCGATGCCCAGCTCGGCCGCTTGCTCGATGCCTTGGGAAAAAGCTCTCATGCGGAAAATACAATCATCGTATTTTGGTCCGATCATGGCTGGCACTTGGGGGAGAAGAATCATTGGCACAAGAGCACGCTCTGGGAAGAAGCGACCCGCATTCCCTTGATGATTTCAGTCCCCGGTTTGACCAAGGGGGGAGCGCGATGCGGTCGACCGGTCGATACCCTTTGCGTATTTCCGACCTTGGTCGAACTCTGCGGACTGAAACCAAGAAAAGATCTTGATGGGGTGAGCATCGTTCCTCTGCTCAAGAAACCCGAAGTGAAGTGGGACCTTCCGGCCGTGACCGAGTACAAGCGCGGGCAATGCGCCGTGCGTTCCGAGCGGTTCCGTTATATCCGCTACAGCGATGGAACGGAGGAACTGTACGATCATTCCGAGGATCCCAACGAATGGAACAACCTGGCCGAAAAGAAACCTTACCGGAAGATCATGGATGAGCTTGGCCGATCGATTCCCAAGAAATTCGCGCCGAACGCCCCCTCCAAGGGGGCTTATCAATTTGATCACAAAACCTATGCCTGGACTCACAAGAAGACGGGCAAGATTACCCAAGGGGCCAAGAAATGAAACCTATTGCCAATGCCTGCCTTCTGCTTTGCTTGTTCGTCTCGGCACTCAATGCTTCTGGGGACCAGCTCAACGTTCTGTTCATCGTCTCGGAGGACAACGGGCCGGAAATCGGATGCTACGGGGCTCCGGTCCGAACCCCGAACTTTGACAAGTTGGCCGGGGAGGGTACCCTCTTCCGGAACGCCTACGTTGCCCAAGCGGGGTGCTCCCAGTCGAGGGCCGCTTTTCTGACCGGGCTTTATCCCCACCAGAACGGACAGATCGGTCTGGCGACTTGGAAGTACGCCATGTTCTCCGAGGAGATCCCAAACGTCGTGAAGACCATGGGCCAAGCCGGTTACCGCACGGGGAATATCGGAAAACTGCACGTCAATCCGGAGAAGGCTTTCCCGTTTGATTTCAAAGCCATTCCGAGCGCTAATTTCAGCCGCGAGGGCATGTCTGCCTATGCGGAAAATGCCAAGAAGTTCATCCTGTCATCCAAGAGACCCTTTTATTTGCAGGTCAATTATCCGGATGCTCATCGGCCTTTTGTCAAGTCGGTGGACGGGTTGCCCGCCAAGCCATTGACCGGTCGGGACGTGGATGCCCTTCCTTTCATGGGGATCAATCACCCCGAGCTTCGTCAGCAGAGCGCGGATTATTACAACTGCATGATGCGTCTGGATTCTTACGTCGGGGAGTTGCTTCGAATCCTCAAGAAATCCGGCAAGGCAGAGAATACGGTGGTTGTCTATATCGGTGATCATGGAGCGGACGTGATGCGTGGAAAGCGAACCTCCTACGAAGGTGGGGTGAGGATTCCCATGATCATCCGCTGGCCGGGAGGCAAGAGCGGGCAGGACCGGAAGGAATTGGTCAGTACGCTCGATCTCTTTCCCACCATTTGCGAAATCGCCGGGGTCGAGGCCCCCCGTTCCCTGGTCGGCCGGTCCCTCAAGCCCCTCGTGGAGGGCAAAAGTCCGAAGTGGCGGGACTATCTTTTTACGGAGTTTCATTTGCATTCCAACCACAACCCCTGGCCCCAGCGCACGGTCCGGGACGACCGCTACAAGTTGATCTTCAACCCGCTCGCCGGGCAAGTGAACCCGGGCTATGCCTTTACCATGGGCAAGAAGTTCTTCCAGGCCCCGGAAGACGAACTGTTGGCCGTGGCCAGCAAGGAGGTCAAGGAGGCTTACCAGTTGATGAAGAAACCTCCCCGCTATGAATTGTACGACCTGCGGGCCGATCCCTACGAATTCAGAAATTTGGCGGCCGACCCCGTTCATGCCAAGACCCGGGATCGCCTTATTCGGAAACTCGAGGATTGGCAGGAGCAAACGGGGGATGCCCTGAAAGATCCTGCCGTTGCCCGCCGGTTGTTCGGTTTGATCATGGATGCGGGCACGGGCCAGCGCAAAGCCTTGGACTACTCGTTCATGGCGAAGGAAACGAAATGATGCGCCATTGCCTATTGAACTTATCCCTTTTTCTGTCGGCGGTCTTGTGGGGCGCCGACAGGCCCAACGTCTTGTTTGTCGCGGTCGATGATCTGAGGCCGGCCTTGGGTTGCTATGGCGACAAGACCGCAATCACCCCGAACCTGGACAAGCTCGCCGGAGAGGGCATTCTTTTCGAGCGGGCTTATTGTCAATTGGCCGTTTGCAGCCCGTCCCGCCTCTCGTTGATGACCGGCCGTCGTCCGGACTCGATCCGGGTATGGGACTTGGGTACCCATTTCAGGAAGGCCGTTCCCGATGCGGTCACCCTCCCTCAGTTGTTCAAGCAAAACGGTTACCACACCCGCTCCATCGGTAAGATTTTGCATGGAAGCGGTTCCCCTTCCAAAGATCCGGTTTCCTGGAGTGTCGATCCGGTCCACGACGTCAACCGTGATCCGAAATTCCGCTATGCGACGGAGAAGAACCTCAAGGGCAAGGGATTGAAAAGAAGCGCCTCGGAAAGTGCGGAAGTACCCGACGAGACCTACGTGGATGGACTGATCTGCCGGGAGGCGGAAAAGGCCTTGAGGGAATATGGAGAAAATTCCACCCCCTTCTTTCTCGCAGTTGGATTCAAGAAACCCCACCTTCCCTTTTGCGCCCCGAAGAAATATTGGGACCTTTACGACCGGAAGAAAATTCCCCTTCCGGTCAGCCCCGTTCATCCCGCGGGGGCTCCCGAGTTGGCGATACGGAGTTGGAGGGAATTGGAGGGATACACCGACATCCCCAGTGACGGCAAGCTGAGCGAAAAAAAGATCAGGGAGCTCAGGCATGGGTACTATGCCTGCGTCAGCTACGTCGATGCCTTGGTTGGCCGCCTGCTCAAGCAACTGGAAACTTCCGGCCTTGCTGAAAATACGGTCGTTTGTCTATGGGGGGATCATGGTTTTCATTTGGGTGAACAGGGTCTGTGGACCAAGGCCAATAACTACGAGCTATCCGCCCGGGTGCCTTTGTTCTTTCGCTATCCCAAAAAAACCAAGGCGGACAAGCGGTCCGGAGCTCTGGTTGAATTGGTGGACGTCTATCCCATGCTGGTCCAGTTTTGCGGGTTGAAGG
>JAYOII010000008.1:2743-23707 GCA_038118685.1 Opitutia bacterium | reverse complement strand
GTTTGATCGACCAAGACTTCCGATCTCGAAAAGTCCGCCTGATTGGATGCAATGACCTTGAACCGAACGGGAAAACCAAAACCTGCCCCAATTCCAGCAAAGTCATCAGAACAGGCATGCAAGGAGACGGAAGTAATCTTCTCTCTTTTCCCCAGATCCACCTGTACCCATTTTTTTGAATTCTCAGTTTTGGCAATCTGACTATGATACCCGTGCTCCGGGACCCTCTCGGCCTTCCCTTCAATTTTCTCAAGCTCCGAAATCTGCTCGTCCAGTTCCTTGAGCTTCTCTCCGCCCTTCTTTTTGATCTCCTTCTTGGCAAGGGCGATTTCCCGGGACAATTCACCCTGTCGGATCAACAACTCTTCTTTTTTCCGTGCCACTTTCGGGTCCATTCCGTACACCCGGTCCGCTTTATCGACAGCCGCAAATATGGATTGCAAACTGTAATAGTGATCCTGTCCGATCGGATCCCCTTTGTGTTCATGGCAACGGGCGCACTGTATGGTGGTGGCGCAAAAGCTGTTCAATACGTTGGAAACCATATCATCCCGATCCAAATTACGGGCAACTTTTCCATCCATCTTGGATTCCGGCACCTCCACGTGTCCGATAAAATCCCATGGCCCTGCCGCTAAAAACCCAAGTGCCAGTATTCCGTCTTCAGTATCCGGATAAAGGATATCTCCCGCAACCTGTTCCTTGATAAATTGGTCGTAAGGCTTGTCGTTATTGAACGAACGAATCACATAATCACGGTAGGGCCAGGCATTGGGCCGCAACTTGTCCTTGTCGTACCCGCAGGTATCGGCGTACTTGGCCACGTCCAACCAATGACGGGCGAAACGCTCCCCATAGCGAGGTGAAGCAAGCAAACGATCGACCAGTTGTTCGTAAGCCCGATTCCCATCTTTGGCATAGTGAGACAAAAACGCGTCGATCTCATCCGGGTTCGGCGGAAGTCCGGTCAGATCGTAAGTCAACCTGCGAATCAAGGCCAGGGGGGAAGCTTCTTTGGAAGGATCGAGGCTTCTTTGAGAAAGTTCCTTGAGAACGAAGCGGTCGATTTCGTTCCTCGGCCAGGCATCTCCGGTCGGGATTGCGGGAGCTTCCAAGGGCGTCCTTGACCACCAAAGCGGTTTCTCCGAACCGGCGCTCGGCGCTTGCGGGAAAAGCAAAGCCATCAGCAAAAGGGAAGAGAAGACAAAAATTCCCAATTGATCTTCAAGGGACTGATTCACTCCATGAAAGTTATAGGGACGTCAGGCAAAGTCCAACCAGATTTAAAGCCGCTCGGGCAACTTTTCCGTACAAGGTTCAGGGGTGATCAGGGATCTTTTTTATTCAGCTCCTCGGCGGTGTGGTAGATCTTTTTGGGAAGCTCAAGTTCGCCCCAAGCATGGACTCAGTCAAACGGAAACCCGGGAAATTAACGTTCCTTGGTCACCAGGAGAACGTGCCGGCCGAGAAACTCTCCCAGTCGGTCGGCCGGGTTGCCACTGAAATGAACGTTCTTGCCGGCCCAAAATTCCTTGTAGATGCCATCCTCGTTGTCCTTGACGAACTGCCATTGATCGCAAATGGAGATCTCGGGATGTTTCTTCATGACCTCGAGGGCCCAAGGGTTGAGAAATTTCTCCATTACCCCTGCCGCCCGGCCCGGAGACCTGCCTTCTTTGATCAAGTCGGGGGCGGGCGGAAATCCGTTGGGCACGGGACAGGTGGTCACCCAGATCAGCTTGGCTTGGGTCTTTTTGAGTTCGGTGATGATCTTTTCGAGGTTCTCCTGATAGCTGGCTTTGTCGTTTTTGCTGTCCCAATGACCATGATTGAAACTGATGACGTCCCAGTGGCGACCGGGTTGACGGTACGCCCCCAACCACTCCAAGATGCTGGACCGTCCCTTTGCCGAAGGTCCGCAATTGGTGGGCGGGTGATGCAGGTTGAACTTACCCGCGAGGAAGGCCCGCAGGCCCCGGTCGTAGTTCCCCGAAATGGAGTCGCCGATAAAGAGGTAGCGCGGGAGCTTGAGGTCATCGAGCGCGGCTTGATCACCTATTGGTTGAAGATGAATCTCCTTGGCATGAATCACATCCCCTTTTCTCTGGCCCACGACGCGGGCCCGGTTGACGAAGGGCTTGCAATCCTTGGTTTCCAAAACGTTGAAGAGCAAGGCCTTGGTTTGCCCGCCCTTCTTGAGCGAACATTCATATGTTTTGCCCAGGATGGTCAAAGCGCGCGGCTTGGCGCTTGGATCCCAAAGTCCGACAAAACGCAAATCGTCCGGTGAAGCCATTTGCTGAGGCCGGCTTTCCCCGAAGAAGAGGCGCAGGCCATGTTCTCCGATCCAGTTCTCCTCATGGGCCTCTTTCAACCTCTTGGGCAGTTGTCCCTTGCTCCTGACCCCGACGATACCCGTAACCGGTCCTTTGGGGAGCGTAAAACGGAGGACTTCCTTGGATGCCTGAACTTGATAATGAAAAACGTTTCCCTTGAGCCCCTTGAAGAGGCGCGTGTTCGCCTCCAGGGCAACCTGGGTATCCTTTGTCCATTCGATCTCGAACTGGCCATCCGGGTTGCGGACGTACATCCCCTCGTTGTCTCGGGGGATGATCAAGCCCTCCACCGTGACTTCCTGCGCATACAAACCCAGACAAGAAACCAAGGCGCACAAGATCGGCAATGAATTCTTCATGAAAAGGGAAATGGACAGCTTTACTTGAGAAGACCCTCGGGCTTGCCGTTTGTCGAAATGACGTGAACCTCATGAGCCCGGACCGCGGGGTTGAAATATTCCCAAACAACCTTCTTGTCCCGGGTGACCTCGAAAAGCTTGGGCATGTCTCCCTTTCTTTGGCCGTAACTGCAAATCAGGGTGTTTCCATTGGCCAGACGCTGTCCACCGCATGGATCGGCAAACCGCCCGCCGACGTGCGAATTATCCACCCGCCAGGCAACCTTGCCCGAGGGGTCGAATTCCACCGCCTTGTTCCCGTTGGTCAGGTTGACCAAAAGGTTTCCCCCCTTGAGTCGTATGGCGGTGAATGGCCAATTTCTCGCCTTGCGTCCGCCCAACTCCTCGAGGTCGGTCCTGATCGTCCGCACAACGGTCCCGTCAGGTTTGTACTCCTTGACCGCAAAAGCGAGCAAGTGAGGAACAATATAATTTCCGTTGGGCAGCTTGCGCGCCATCCGGGTCTGCATGTGGCCGTTCTTGGTCTCTGGCTTGAGCGGAACGGTCACTGCAACCGAACCGTCCTTGCGAACTTCAAGAAGCTGCGGCTTGACGCCTCTTTCCACGATCAGGGTGTTCCCATTGTCAAGGCGGACGCACGAACCAAGCTCCTTGTTTTCCTTGCTCAGTTTGTAGCTCCAAACGACCTTCCCTTCCCGGGTAATCTCCTTGGCCACGTTACCGATGGAGACCAAAACGTTACCGGACTTCAGGACAAAGCCATCCCGTCCGTAGCCCTTCGTTTGCCAGATGATCTCGCTTTTCTCGTTTAACAGGACGGTCGGGTTACCGCAGATCAAAAAGGAATGCCGGATTCCGCTCTCGCTGACCTGTTTGCCAAAGGTCGAATTGGTCTTTTCGTTCTTTGCAGGCAAGGCAAGAGCAAGAAGAAGGCTGAGGAACAAGGGATACGTTGGGTTCATATTTGATTTGGGTTGGGACTGGGTGGAAACCTATTTGAGCTTGAGCTTGGCCTCGTTGACTTTCCCCTTGAAGCGCGCGCTCGATGAATAACTTGCCACCGTCGACAGGGAATCGTTCCCGACTTCAAGAGGATCCTGCGGATGAGTGCCGAAAAGGCCCGGAAGCTTTCCCGCCACCAGGACTTCGTTCTCCATTCTCAAGGATACTTTCCCGTCGGGCAAGAGCGCGGCGTACAAGGAGGCCCGCCCCTCAGGCAAGACACGGGCGCTCCGGAAGGTGTGTAAGCCACCACCCAGTCGGCAGGAAAAAACCGGTTTTCCATCCTCCAAGTAAAGGGAATAACCACATCGGCTTCCACCATGGGAAATAAGCACTCCGCCCTTTTCCTTTCCCCTCGTGACGGAAAGTTTGATCTCAATGGACTTATTCGCAAATTGTGGAGCGTACTCACGGGCGACCTGGTCCCCATGCTTGAGAAGGTAAAAGCCCTGAGCATCCTTCTTTAGTTTTTTCCGCACCTTGGCCGGGTTGGCCTGAGCATGCGAGTAGTAGGGGTTGACCTTCACCCGCTTGGCCCAAGCCAGCCACTCGGCCTCCAATTCCTCGGCCTTCTCCGCATGAGACTCGATCAAGTTGTTGGTCTCGCAACGGTCCTCCGCCAGGTTGTACAGTTCCCAAGTCCGGTTCTTGTAACGGTTGTTCCCACGCACCAGTTTCCAGTCCCCCTTGCGAATGGCGCTGGACTCAAAATGGTCGAAACAGAGCACTCGCTCGCTCGCCTGACCGGCTCCCTTGAAAAAGGGTACCAGGCTCCTGCCCTCGACAGGGATGAGTTTCTCGTTCTTGAACTTCTTCGGGTAGTCGGCTCCTCCGATCTCAAGCAAGGTAGGCATGACGTCGATCAAATGGATGGGAGAGCGGACCCAGCGATCCGGTTTGCTTATCCCCTTGGGCCAATGAGCGAGCAGGGGACTGCAATTCCCTCCCTCATGATTGAAGTGCTTGTACATGCGCAAAGGGGTGTTGCTCAGACAAGACCAAGCGCTACCCACCGAATGATAGGTCCCCGGGCCGCCCATGGCCTTCAATTCGCTCCCCTCATGCAATTGGGTAAAGCCCTTTCGGCTCGACTGATCGAAACCAAACGGGCCCCACTCGTAGCAAGCCCCGTTGTCGCTGGTAAAGAGAATGAGGGTATTCTCGAGGTCCCCACTTTTTTCGAGCTGTGAAACGATTTTGCCGATACCCTGGTCAACGTGATCGATCATGGCGGCAAAGGTGGCCATCCGGTAGACCAGATCCTCCTGCCGTTTTTGATCAAGGTCCTTCCAATCGGGATTCGTTTCACCGGCAAAATCATTAGCAATGTCGTCGCGGTCGACCGGAACCTCGGAGAGTCCGGTGAACTTCCAGGAATCGGTGACCAAACCCGAACTGCGTTGACGGGCAAAGCGTTCCTTCCTCAATAAGTCCCAGCCCTTGCGGTAGGTATCGAGGTAGACATCACGAGTTTTGGCCGGGGCGTGAAGGGGGAAGTGCGGAGAAGAGTGAGCCAAATAAAGAAAGAAAGGTTCATCCTTTTCCTGGGCTTGCTTGAGGAACTCGACCGCATAGTCGTTGAAGGCATCGGTCGCGTAAAAGTCATCCGTATCGAACTCCAGTTCGGGCTTCTTGCCCTCGGGCAAGCGCATGTAATTGCCGGCCTTCCACTGGCTCGTACTGTGACCGCGAATATAACCATAGTATTCGTCGAAACCCCGGTCCGTAGGTGTTTCCTCATGTCCGACGTGCCACTTCCCCACCCCGTAGGTCCCGTAGCCCGAAGACTTGAGGACTTCAGCCAAGGTCATGCATTGCTTGTTCAGTTTGCCCAGGTAGGCCGGCCCCAAACGATCGGTTGAGTCCCGACCAGTGAAGTTTGCAATGCCGGCTTGGTGGGAATAGAGACCCGTCAGCAAAGACGCCCTTGAAGGGCAGCAGCGGGCGGAATTGTAGTTTTGGGTAAAGCGCAGGCCATTGGCGGCCAAACGGTCTAGGTGAGGCGTCTTGACCTCCCCCCCGAACGAACCAAGATCGGAATAGCCCATGTCGTCGACCAGAACGACGATGACGTTGGGCTTGCCGGCAAAAGCCACAGTGGAAAAAAGAAACAAAAAGGTAAGCAGGCATCTAGGCTTCATACCTGTTTTTCTCCCTATTTTGGGAGCTGAAGTAAAATAAATTCGGAATCCTGGTCCTGATTTGTTTGAGTTCGGTCAAGCATGCCGACTCAGGAAAACCAAAAGAGAGAGGATCCAACCCAAGGTTCGCAAAATTTTATGCTTTGGGTGGCTCCCCTGCTTTCCGTTCTGATTGGCTGGTCCGTTTGGAAATTCGGATGGCTCGAGGCATCCGCCTCCATCACCCTCGGAATCGCCCTGTGGACGGCCCTCTGGTGGATCTTCGAGGCCGTGCCCATCCCCGTCGCCTCCCTTCTTCCTCTTTCTTTGCTCCCGCTCTTCGGGATTCTCGAACCCAAGGTTGTAGGGGAAAAGTACGGACATCCGCTCGTCCTCCTTCTGCTTGGCGGTTTTCTTTTGTCCAAAGCCATGGAAAAGAGCGGAGCCCACCGTCGGATCGCCTTGATGATGGTCAACGCCTGCCCGCCCGGGGAAAAATTTCTCATCCTCGGCTTCATGGTAGCCACTTCCTTCCTGAGTATGTGGATTTCCAACACCGCCACCACCCTGATGATGCTTCCGATGGCCATGGCCGTCATCCAAAACAGCCGAAGCGAAGCTCTCAAGGTTCCTCTTCTTCTCGGGATCGCCTTCGCGGCCAACGTCGGTGGAATCGGCACCCCCATCGGCACGCCTCCCAACTTGGTCATGATGGGTGCCTACAAGGATCTCGGGCATCCCGAGCTTTCCTTCACCGAATGGATGAAATTCGGGGTTCCGGTCACCGTAACCATGGTCCTGTTCATCTGGCTTTGGCTCAGCCGGGGAATCACCGGAAAGGAACGTATTGCCTTGCCCGATCCGGGAACCTGGCGAACACCGGAAGTACGAACTTTGCTTGTCTTCATCCTGACCGCACTGGCTTGGATCACCCGGTCCGAGCCTTTCGGAGGCTGGAAAACCTGGCTCGATCTTCCTCAAGCCAACGATGCGAGCGTGGCCTTCGTCGCGGTCATCTTCTTGTTCTGCCTGCCAAGCGGAGAAAAAAAAGGGGATCGGTTACTCGATTGGAAAACCGCAAACAAGATTCCTTGGGGTATGCTCGTTTTGGTCGGAGCCGGCCTTTGCCTCGGGGAAGGCTTCAAGCAGTCGGGCTTAAGCGCCACCATCGCGGGGGTCTTTTCAGGCATAGAGAATTTGCCTTTGCTTATAATTCTGCTCGGGATCGCCTTACTCGTGACCTTTCTGACCGAGATGACCAGCAATACGGCGACGACCAACGTCCTGATGCCTATTCTGGGAGCCGCCGCCACCGTTTCGGACATCGACCCCATCCTCTTGATGATTCCGGCAGCCATGAGCGCCAGTTGCGCCTTCATGCTCCCCGTCGCCACCATTCCGAATGCGGTGGTCTTCGGGACGGGTGAAGTGAGCGTGAGACGCATGGCCCGCGAGGGCCTCGCGCTCAACCTGATCGGCGCGATGGTGGTTTCGGGAATTTGCTATCTGCTCCTTTCCTGATTGCGTTGCCAGGCCCGGGATATTGCGTTTTATCGTTAGCGAATCCAAACTTTACGATTATTTCCCTTCCACCTATGAAATTTTTTCTGCCCATCATCTTTTCGGCTTTTTTGGTTCACTTGGCTCAAGCGGACGAGCGACCGGCCAAACCCAACGTCGTGCTCATCCTCACTGACGATCTGGGCTGGCAGGACGTCAAATGCTACGACGTGGACGAACCATCCGTAATGGAAACACCCAACCTTGATTCGCTTGCCAAAAGGGGCGTACTGTTCTGGCAGGCCTATTCTCCGGCTCCTACCTGCGCTCCCAGCCGTTGCGCCATCATGAGCGGCAACCACCCTGCTCGGGCTCAAAAGACCCATGTCGTGGGAGGAGCGCCTCCCACACCGAACCACAAATTGGCCTGGACCATGATTGCCCCATGGTACAGTGGCCGGATGCCGGAAAACGAAAGAACCATCGCCCGGGTTCTTCAGGGTTACGGATACACGACCGGCCACTCCGGAAAATGGCATATGGCGATCGATCACAAGGCGTTTCCTCAACCCGAAGACCAGGGTTTCGACTGGACCCGAAGCAGTCGGGGCCAAAGATCGGCCATGAAAAGCCGCGTCACGGGGTTTGCCTCCCCGGAAAAAAAAGATCCCTTTCGGTTGGATGAGAACGGTTTTCCTTATCATCAAACCAGCGAGGATGCCCTCACCTTTCTGCGACAAAACAAAGCCAAGCCTTTCTTCCTCTATTATGCGACTTGGCTGGTACACACACCCATTCATACGCGCTCTGAAAAGCTTCTGGACAAATACTGCAAGAAACTGGGAGTGGAAAAACCCAAGGACAACCGGGGCTGGACTCTGAAGGGACAGCGCAATCCTTTTTACTGCGCGATGGTGGAGGAATTGGATTACTACATGGGCCAACTATTTGATTATCTGTCCGAAACGGAAGACCCGCGATGGCCCGGTCATAAACTTGCGGAGAACACTTACGTCATTTTTACCTCCGACAATGGCGGGATGGAAGGGCATCCGGGTGAGATCATCACCGACAATTACCCCCTGGACAAAGGAAAGATTTCCCTCATGGAAGGAGGAACCCGTGTTCCTCTTGTCATTACCGGACCCGGCATCCCCAAAGGAGTGGAATCCGACGTGATGGTGAACGGACTTGATTTTTACCCGACCATTCTTTCTCTCACCGGTTGCCCCAAACCCATAAACAAAAACCTGGACGGTTCCGATTTAATCGATCTTCTCCTCAAAGACCCCCGTAATCCGAATTTGGTCAAGGACAAGCAAGGAAAGACGAGGGACGGCATGATCTGGCATTTTCCCAACAGCGCCGCATTCGAAAGCTCCATTCGGGTGGGTGGTTACAAACTGGTCCGCAACCACAACCATAAGTTCAACCCAAACACCGATGAACTCGAGCTCTACCATCTCTATGAACAAGAAAACGGAAAACAGGTCCGGGTGGATATCGAGGAAGCGAAAAACCTCGTTGCGGCCAAGCCGGAACTTGCCCGGAAACTTAATCAAAAATTGTCGAACGAACTGAGGGACATGAAAGCGAGCTTTCCCTACTACAACCCTCTGGCTCGAACTGTTGGGCCTGAAAAAAACAAGGTTCCCAAAGTCCTCTCTCACAGGTTTGAGAAAGACACCGTTCGCTTTGCCTTCGAGGAGAGAGGCGCCCGGGTCATCAGAGCGGATTTGATCTACACGCGAAACGGTGGAGATCGATATGAGGAATGGTTTCGAGTAGTCGGCCCGGAGAATCCCAAAAAGGAGATCGTTTTCGACAGACCGGAAGGATCCACCCACTTTTTTCTCAACCTGATCGACGAAAATAATTTTCTAGTCGGCTATCCCGAGTGTCCGGATTATGCAGCCTTGAACAAAACGAAGGAGAAGTTCGCAAAATACGCCCTTTCTGCCAATTAGCAAAATCCTTCGAGCAAGCTACCGGAGAGCCGAAAAGCTAGGACTCAGCAAGACCTCTCGGATGAGAGACTTCATACGGTAATCATGTGATTTGGCTTTCTCCGCGATTCTTTCGATTTCAAGACTATCTCCAGGCTTAAGCTCGCTGGAAGTAAGAAAGCGAAGAAGATGACCAACGAAAGCCTTGGCATAACGATCCTTTTCCTTGAGGAGGGAATCCTTGAAATCCACCGCTCCCCCATAGGCATGCTTTCTCATGAGCTTGCCGCTTGAGTCGACCTCACGGCCATTGGGGTACTTGTCCCGCCAGCGGCCGGTCAGATCAAAGTTCTCCATGGCAAAACCGAGCGGATCGAGCTTGGAGTGACAACCGGCGCAATCGGCATGTTCACGGTGTTTGGCAAATTGTTCGCGGATGGTCATGTTCTTTGAATTTCCGTCATCCTTGAGAGGCGGAACGTCATTGGGCGGAGGTGGAGGAGGATCGTTGAGGATAACCTCGATGATCCAAGCTCCGCGGGCAATGGGGTGAGTACGCTTGGGGCCGGAGGTCATGCTAAGCATGGCGGCATTGGTAATGATTCCCCCATACCTCGGATCGGACAGAGCGACCCTATGGAAGTGATCGGAACGCAGCCTTCTCCTCATCTCGTTGTCGAATTGTTTTTGCGCCTCACCTTTGAGCTTGTTCGGATCGATTGCCTTGGGAGCTTTCCTCAATGCATTTTGCGAATCCTTGAGCTGCTTTTCGAGCTCGCCCTTGGACTTTCTTTGCTCGGGCGACAAGGCAGCCAACAGCTCCTTGTTGGAAACGAACAATTGGCTGTCCCGAGCCGCTTCCTGAACCTCTTTCTCGTTCAGAGCCCGGTCATAGAGCCTGGCCTTGTCGAGGGTCACGGCAAGGTGCTTGTTCCCCCCCTTCGGGAGGTGACGCAGGCCGAAGATAACGGAAGTTTTCCCCTTGGGAAAGGTGGCGAGGGGTTTCTTGTAGGGTTTTCCGTAAAGCTCCCCGTTCCGGTAAAGGCTGATCATGCCATCGGGTTGGTAGGTCATGATGAGATGAATGATCCGGTTGACGGATTCCTCGGGTTTCGACCCGGAAAAGTCATTGGTCCGGCTGAAGCCGTTGCTCCCGGAAATCCAATGTCTCGGCATTCTTTCTCCAATCACGATGGTATCGAAAAAATCACCCGGGCCCTGAATGCCCATGACCCCTCCACCACGCTGATCGAGGTTTTTGAGCATGAACCACACCTCGAGGCTTTTGGCCCGCAGCTCGAAAGGCAGATTGGAGCTTTGGAGGAAGGAATTGGGCCCAATCTCAACCATCCCGTCCTTGAACTCCGCCTTTCCATGCTTTTTGAGCGGGAAGGAACCAACCGAGCTCTTCAAATCACCATCGAATTCCCATGCGGCTATTGGTCTGAGATCGATCGGTTCGAGAATATCCTCTTCCACCACACGCTCGGCCAAAATCTTTTTGCGGATCGGATCGATCAAAGCTGACAATTCCTTTTCTCTGATTTCAATCTCCTGCTCAAGCTCGACGATCTTTTTCTTTTTGTTCTCGTTGGCTTCGATCGCCTTTTTCAGATCTTCTTCACCGGGCTTGAGTTCTCCCCCGTACCAAGTTTCAAGAAACTCGTTCCGGTAAGCGAACGATGGCTTGATCAATTCGGTGAGAGGACGATTCTCGAGGAAAACCGTGTCGAACAACAAAAGGGGTTCGATCACCATGGGCAAACTGGCGGGGTAATCCTTGTCGATGGAGAAATAACGGTTGAGCTTGGGATCCGGGGTCGCCGCCAAGGCATTCTCCAATTGCATCCACTGGGACGGGAAACTGTCGAGAAACCTTTCGATCTTGGGATCCTTGAGCATACCGTCCACAATCTGAGTCAATGATTCCGGGTCAGCCAACTTACCCTCTTCGGCAGCGCTCAAAAGGGCATCATCCGGACAACTCCCCCAAAGAGAAAAGGATAATTTGGAAGCCAAGGCATAAGGATCGTCTTTCAAAACGGTCTCATGGCGGAAGAGAAACAAGGGGGATGAGAGGATAGCGGAAGCTACTTTTTTCATGCCGGCAGTGAAGGATTCTCCGGATTTCACTTGGGCATGAGCATAGCGTACGTACCTGTCCTCGACCTCTTTTTTCACCGCGGAACGGAAAGCCAACCGGAGAAAAGGATTCAGGCGTTCGCGGATTTCCTTTTCCATGTCCGCAGAATTCTCCGGTTCGGCAAAGAATTCCTCCCAAAGCCCTACCGTATTTTCATTGAAATCAGGACTTTGCAAAATGGAAACGCTCAGCTTCAGAAAAGTATCGAGAAGAAGAGGAGAGAGGGTCAGTTGATCGGACTGGTTGTCGAACCCGTGAGCGGCCCGCAAATCCTTCGGGAAAGGCCTGACCTCACGGAATCCTTTCGGTCGGTTCTTGGCCGATGCCCGGACGCGATCGGGGATTTTCTGATCCGCGGACAACAAGTAGTTGTCATGACGAGTCATCATCTTTTCCGAAAGTTCGAAAACGTCGGTCCGAATACGGAACAAATCCTTGAGGGAATTGTTATACTGGAAACGGTTGAGCCGGCTGAGCCTCGGCTTGTCCTGTTTCGCCCCCAGGACCGCTTGCCGCATGAAATCCTTAAGAAGCAGAACCGTTTTTTCCCGTTGCTCGTCCGAAAGTTGCTCTTCGTCCTCCGGCGGCATGTCCGCAAAATCGATCACCTCTATCAATTCCTTGATCAATTCAGGCTTGGCCAGAAAGTCAGCTTTGGTTGTGATTTCCTTGAGGTTGACCTTTCCCTTGGTCTTCTCTCCTCCATGACATTTGACGCAATTTTGCTCAAACAGAGGCTTGAGGAAGGACTCGTAGTCTTTGGCTGCAAGAGTGAAGAGAAGACCCTCTGCCAAGAGCGCCGCAAGAACCAAGCGAAGGAAAAGCCTAGGCATGGACTAGGTCCACAAATCCGAAATTACGGCGTTGCCGTCGGCAAAGCTGTCGATTTCCAAGCCCATCAGGTTGGCCAAGGTGAGCCAAAGGTTGGAGTTCAGGGTGCCGCTCTTGCACTTGATGAAACGGCCCTGTTTGATCTGTCCTTGCCCTTTGCCGGCCACGATCATGGGCAGGTCGAAATATTGGTGGGTGGCTCCGTCGCCCAAGCCCGCCCCATAGGTGACCAGAGAATTGTGGAAAAGGCACGTCCCGTCCGACTCCTTGATCTCCTTCATCCGGGAAATGACGTAGGAAAACTGTTCCAAGTGGAAAATATCGATTTTCTGCAACTCCTTGGCCACCTCCTCCTTTTTCTGATTATGAGTCATGTTGTGGTGCTGGACAGGCTTGGGAAAAACTCCCTCGTACATGAGCGAAGCGTCCCACCGCTCGGGACCGATCATGAAAGTGCTGACGTTGGTGATTCCCATTTGCAAAGCAGCCAGCATCAAGTCGGCCTGCAACCTGATGTATTCGCCCCTGGGCAAAATTTCATTGGTCGGTTGGTTGACGTCCGCTCCCTTGATCATCTTTTCCAACTTCTCGATTCGTAATTCGATCTCGCGAATCATGGTCACGAATCCGTCCAGAGTACTCTTGTCCTCGTTGCCGAGTTTCCGCGAAAGGCTCTTGGTATCAGCCAATATCAGGTCGGTCACGTCCTGAACGTGGTTGCGGTACGAATCAGCCATAAACAAACGATCGTACAACTTGCGCGGGTTCTTGATGGAAGGGGCGATCTTGCCCGGACCGTACCAGGAAATATTATCGAAGAAGATGTCCTCCTTGCCCGCGGTGAATCCGTTGCAACTGATCTCGAGGGTATTGTAGACGGAAGTATGTCCGACCTTGTCGCCGATCACATGGTCAAGACTCCGTCCATTGGGATGCCTCATCCCTTTCTCAGCCGCCTGTTCGGGGGAAACGCTCGTCAGGTAGCAGGAGGCTCCCTGAGCATGAACGTCCTGACCATGCTTGAACGAGCGGTCCAGGCCAGTGAGCATGGTTATGTCTTCCTTGTGCTTTTCCAAAGGTCGCATCGTGGAAGTAAACTCAAGCGGGTAGATTCCCGGTTTGTTCAGGATCCGCTTGTTGTTCTTTAACTTGTCCGCATTGAATCCGCCAACGAATCCAGGCAGAACCGCATCCTCTTCACCCGGAAAAAAGTAGCGGCGCAGGATCCCGTTCGGGATGTACATCATAACCAGCTTCTTGTTCGGCAAAAGGGTTCGGTCACCGGCTGCCGAAAGGGAGGGCAGAAAGGGCAGAGCCAAAGTGGCTCCGGTTGTCGAAATAAAGTGCCTGCGCGATAGCTTCATAACAAAAGTAATTACAAAAAAAGATTAAATCCAAAATATTAATACCTTTATCTTTTCCGCATTTGGAAGCTTTTGCAAATATGGAAGTTCAAACCGAACTTTTTTTTCCGAAGAATATCCGGCCCCAACTAGGACAAGCTTTCGCCTAACGCTCGACTTTGCGGTACAGGAAAGCGTCGGACGTAAGCAGGGAAGCAAGAAGGGCGTTCATGCTTCCCCCGCTATCTTGGTAAGCCTTGTGCGCGGCTTGCAAAACCGGGGCGTCGTTCAAGGTCTCGTTGCGACCCATCCAGAAACGAAAGGCATGACGGACGAAGACTTGCTCGACCCGTTCACTGGAAGACAGTTTCTCGATCATCTCCAACGCATTCTTGACCGGGCCGTCGAGAGCGGGGTCCCCGCTGTCAATGATTTCACCCGAGGTATCCACGGGTTTATCCAATTCGGTGGTTCGAAAGAGGCCGGCATGGTTGTACATCTCGAAAGGCAGTCCGAGAGGATCCATCTTCTCGTGGCAAGTCCAGCAGTATTTCTCGCGGGTCACGCGCATGCGCTCACGCAAGGAGGTATTGGGTTCGTCCGGTAACATGGCGTCCACCGTGATCGGAACGTCGGGAATCCCGCCACCCAAAAGTTTTTCGCGGATCCAGCGCCCGCGCAGAATGGCATGGTTGTCCATGGCATCCGAATGGGAGACCAGCCAGCTTGGATGGGTCAGCAGGCCGAGACGCTGGCCTTCCGGCGCAGTGGCCAAGGTCCGTTCGGGTTTCATGGAACCGTTCCCGAAGGACCGCCGACTGACCCGGGCGTAAATCCTCGAGCCATTCAGGTTGGCTTGGGTAACCGAAGCGTTCCCTTTTTTGCCTTTGTTTTTCTTGCTTTGAGCAAGTTTCTTTTGAGCGGCGGCCAAGGATTTTCGCTTTTGGGACAAGACCTTGAGAATCCCAACGTCTTCCCGAAGGGAAACCCGGGAGAGGACATGACTTCCTCGCTGGGAATCAAACTTGATTCCGGTCATTGATTTGCCCGCAGGAACCGTGAATTGAAAAGATCCGAGATCAGGGCTCAGGTTGATGTTTTGTGAACCGCTGTCCCAAAGGGCCACGATACCGATTGGACGGGAACTTGAGTCGCTTCGCTCGACGCGGACCGCCAGTTTGGTTTTGGCGGGAATAGGTTCGGCAAAAGTTTGCCGGATAACCACGGCTTTGCGTCCTCCGCCAACACGATTCTCAGCGAGTTCCTTGGGATCGATTGTCCCGCTTGCTACCTCCCAACCATCGGGTTCTTCAAGCACGACTTTGGAAAAATCCCCGTTGACCAAGAAACACGGGGGAATTTGATCCCCGGAGTCATCGCGCAATTTACTCTCGAGATCCTCGATTTCCTTTTCGAGAGTCTCCACCGCGTCTTTCTCTTTTTGAAGTCTTTCCTCTTCGGCCTTTTTTAGGGCTCGAAGAGCTTCATCACGCTCAAGCTTGTTGTTTTTCTTGCCAAAGTAGGATTTGTCGGCACCGGTTGCCACGACTTGACGGGTGGTCAGGAGTTCCTTGAGAACATCCCGATCTTTTTGAAGCACAAGTTCAATCAAACGGTCCGTACTTGCCGTCGCGTCAAACATCGCCCGGTAATGAGACGTTCCCCGGGTGCTCAACCCGGTCTTCGCCAAGGCAGCGGTATCTTTGCAGATGTAGCCACCCAGGTCAGAATCGAAGAAGTCACGGAAAAAACGCAGGACACGTGGCTTGCGGATGCTTTCGTCGTCCAACATTCTGACAAGCTCGCGTTTCACGTCCTCGCGTGTCCTCATTCGGCCATCGGCAATAGCTTTGCGCAGCGTCTCGTCAGGCCGAACGTAACTGAGGGCATGGTTGAGCGCCAGACCAAGCTCCCAATCCCGCAACATGATCCGTCCGTGCCCGTCGGGTTTGCCCGACCGGACCAACTCTGGCCTGAAAAGGGCATCGCGATCCAGAAAAACAGCCGAAAGCCCCATGAATACGCCGTTCTCCTTTCCCACTTCCTGGACGGAATCCTTGACGATCCCAAGGTAGTTGTTTGATTCTTCGAGCGTAGGGGGGCGGAAAGTCAAGGCCTCGAAGAGAAAGTTGACCGCGGCTCGAAGGCCCTCGTCGGTGAGCTTTTCTTCCTTCATCAAGTCGTAAACCGGAGTGATCGGCCGGGAGACCTTGGTGTTGTACACGATGGCGGTAGGCAGACCCCGAAGATCGCCCTTGGGTTTGACCTTGTCCCAAGTCTTGGGGTCGTCGGTGATTTGTTCGGGAAACCCGACCAAGCTGAGCGGCCCGTAAGCCATGAAGCGAAGCACGTCCTCGGCCTTGGCGAGAATCTGCCTGGCTTCGGATCCGTTTACCGAATAAAAGTAGGGAAAGTTTTCCAAGCCGTGCTTGCGGGCGGAGGAAAGCACGACGGGCACGCTCTTCACTGCCGTGGCATAGGCCACGGTGCCCCCTTCCCATTTGGTGATCCGGTCCGTTCCGAAATACATTTTGAGCTCCCCCCCGTGGTTGGTCGGCACGACGTCGCCCCGCGTACGCAGACCCGGTTTCTCCGGATCATAGGCAGGTTCCAAGTTGATCAAATCGTTCAACCGCGTGATATGTTCCTGTGGCGTAACCCGCCAAATACGGGCCGGAGAAGAGGTGGACTGCAGCCGAATTCCTTCGGGCAATGGACCAAAAAGCAGGTCGTGGTTCAGGAAATTGCCCTTGTTTGGATCCTTGTGGGCATGAAAACCTCCCTTGTCCTTCATCTCGCGGCTGAGTTCGGAGATGACCCAATCCGAAAAACGAAGTCGATCGACGATCGAAGGTTGGGCCTTCTTCTTCGGAGGCATCTCCCCGAGCGAAACTTGGGCCCAAACCGACTTCCATACTTCGGCGTTGGTCTCGTCGACCTTTCCGAGATCAAGGAGGTTTAAACCGGCCTCGCTTGTCTCGTCATCGTGACAATCAAAACAGTGCTTCTCCAAAAAGACGCTCGCGTAATCCTCGAAATTTCCCACTGGCTGTTGCCCGGGAACGTACTCTTTTCCGCCAAGGGCTATCCCGCCTAGGGAAGCAAGGACCGCCACCGCAAGGGCGAGGGCCATTTTGTTCATGTCAGAATTTCCTTGAGGGGACCCGTTGAGGAATCGAACTTGGCGGCCAATTGCTCGGACATGTTGAAGCGGTCGCACTGGACGCCGGAAGCCCGCAAAATGGAAGTGTACAAGGCGTTGATCGGACGCTTACCGTCCAATTGCGTGAAGCAACCGGTCTTGAAGGCTCCGTCGTAATTGCCCAACAGCATGACGGGCCAGTTCTTGCCCGAGGTATGCTGATAATCGGCGTTGTTACTGGTGTACACAATCAAAGTGTTGTCCATCATGCTTCCGCTCCCCTCCGGAACGCTTTCGAGTTGTTCCATGAGCTTGACGAGCATCCGGCTGTTGTACTGGCGGATCTTGACCCAAATGGGGTTGTCGGGCTGTTTCATATGACCCAAGTTGTGCCCCTGTTGCTCAACGCCCAAGCCCTTCCAAGCACCGAAAATTTCACCCCGGCCCGAACCGATCGTAAGCACGCTGGTGATCCCCGACTTAAGTGCCGAAATGCCGAGATCCAGAATGCGATCGTGCCAATCGGTTTCGAATTCGGGATTGGCGTAGCCCTCGTCCACCTCGGGAGCAAATTTGCGCAAGTGGGCGGAAACACTGCCGAGCCGTTCGCGCAATCCGTTGATATCGTTAAAGCCTTGAACGTACTGACCATACCGTTGCTTGTCGGCATAGGGAAGGTCGTTGCCCTTGGCCCGAGCCAGCAGTTCGATCCGGTCGAACATGCTTGAGCGGGCTTCGTGCTGCTTGCGAATTTCACCATCCGAAATCCCCCCGTAGAGCATTTCGTACAAATGGTTCGGATTCGAGTGCATGAAGATAGGCTGACCGGCGCCGCTGGCCGAAAGATTGGCCACCGTAGGCTTGGCCCTCATGTTCTCGATCGAGTCCATCCCCACGCACAAATGGGGAAGGAGTGTTTCGGGAAGAACCTTGCTCAATTCATAGTCGATGGTGGAACCGCTCGGCGCGACCCCATCTCCCCCCCGATATCCGCCCAAGGCTCCGAAGAAGGGACTGTGCGAAGGACTGGTATGCATTCCGTGCAATCCGTTGATGATGTGCATACGCTCCTTGAATGGCTCCAAGGCTTCGATGGGTTCGGGCAATTTCGCCTTGGCTAAAGACCCGCTGTTCTTCATGCCGGCCGGAATGGCCGTAGCCGGATCAAAACCCTGGTTTTGCATAAAGAAAATAACCCGTTTGGGGTTGGTTTTTGAAAGAGGTGCGGCTTGGGCCAAGTCAGGAACCAACCCACCTCCCAGGGCGGCGCCAAAACCGGCCGCCATTCCCTGCATCATTTTTCTTCGGTCAATGTACATAACAAGTAATAGCCAAAATAGAGGATTTTATCACATTTTGGCGATCATTTTTGGATAATATTGATAAATTAATCCTCACGAAGGTTGAGGCTTCCATCGGTGCTGAAGTAGGTTTATGAGTCAGATGATGCTCAACGCCTTTTCGTCTAAAACACGGTTTGTGATCAGGTATGCCCTAGGTTGCTGGGCAAGCCTCTGGCTTGGCTTGCCCGCGATGGGGGAGTTTCCCGATAAACCGATCACCGTGATCGTACCCTTCGCGGCAGGGGGAGGCAGCGACGTCTTCGTGCGTATTTTCCAACAGGCGATTCGCGAAAACAACCTCTCGCCCCACCCCATCGTCGTGAAGAACGTATCGGGAGCAGGCGGAACGATCGGAAGCCGCACCGCCCGCGAGGCCGAGCCGGACGGCCACACGATTCTCTGCCTGCACGACGGCATTTACACCGCACAGCACTATGGAAACGCGGATTGGGGCCCGTCCGACTTCGAGCCACTCGCCGCTACCGGGCGCAGCGGAGTGGTGATTGCGGTCCGCGGGAAAAGCCCGTTTGATTCTCTCGCTGAGCTCATGGAGGAAGCCGTCAGAAGTCCCTACGAACTGGTTTTCGGAACCAACCTGGGAGCCCCCAACCACTACTCGGCTCTGTTTCTTCAAAAAGGCAAACCAGGCGCCAAGTTCCGCTTCACGCAAACCGGAGGCGGAGCCAAGCGACTGGCTCAGCTCAAGGGAGGGCATATCGATCTTACGGGCTTTTCCATTGCCGAATACGAACAATTCAAGGCGGCAGGCATCAAGGCTCTTGCCGTACTTAGCGAAGAACGTGAATCGTCCTTCCCCAATCTTCCAACGGCCAAGGAGCAAGACGTCGATTCGGTGCACGGAATCATGCAATTTTGGTGGGCGCCCAAAGGCACGCCTCCGGAACGGCTCGCTTATTTGGAAAATCTTCTGCGTGAAACCATGGCAACCGAGACCGTTCGGGAACGCCTGCGAAACCTCCACATGGATCCGGTTTTTGAAGTTGGGGCGCCTCTGCGGGAAACGATCCGTCGACGCAGCGCCAACTTGAAAGGGATCGTCATCGAAAAACCCACGCCCCTGCCTCCGGTCGAATGGATTGTAGCCGGAGTGGCCGTCGTTTGCTTGGTCCTGGTCATCAAAGAGGGGAGAAAGGCATGATCGAACTTTTTTCCGATCCTTCGATCCTCGGCCTCGTTCTTCTCGGGACGATTCTGGGAATAACGGTCGGGGCCGTGCCGGGGTTGACCGGAACCATGTTGATCGCCCTGTCCTTACCCCTCACCTTTTCCATGGAACCGGTTGCCGGACTGGTCCTTCTGGTCGCCATGTACGTGGGTGCGGTAAGCGGCGGACTGATCAGCGCCACCTTGTTACGGATGCCGGGGACTCCGGCCGCCGTCATGACCACCCTGGACGGTTACCCAATGGCCATATCGGGACGACCCGGCCGGGCCTTGGGCCTCGGGGCCGGCGCCTCGCTCTTCGGGGGTCTCGTTTCCTGGCTAGCCCTTTGGCAATTGTCCGAACCGATGGCCGATTGGTCGACCAAGCTCGGTCCATTCGAACTTTTTTCACTCGTCGTTTTGGCCCTTGCCTTGCTCGCGGGGGTGGGAGACTCCACGCGGGCCCGCGGTTTGCTTGCCGGAAGCCTCGGCGTGCTCGTGGCCATGCCCGGAATGCACCCCGCAACCGGTGAACTCAGGTGGACCTTGGGTATGACCTCCATGAACGAAGGTTTCCGCCTCATCCCGGTCCTCATAGGCATGTTCGCCATAGGCAAGATTCTCGAGGACATAACGGGAAAGGGAGGAACGGTGGAAAAAGTAGCGGGAAACGATTCGGCTTGGATCCCGCTCGGAACGTGGCGAAAACAGTTCGCCAATTTGTTCAGGTCTTCGGGAATCGGAACTTTGATCGGAGTCCTGCCCGGAGTGGGCGCGAACATCGGCTCGCTTGCCGCTTACATGGCGGCCAAGCGGGCCTCTGCCAAACCGGAGGATTTCGGCAAAGGAAGCGAGGACGGGATCGTCGCTTCGGAATCGGCCAACAACGCGACCGTCGGCGGAGCCTTGATTCCCTTGATCGCCTTGGGTGTTCCGGGCAGTGTGATCGGAGCCGTTCTGCTCGGAGCCTTGATCGTTCACGGCTTGCAACCCGGACCTCTTCTTTTCCGGCAAAACCCCGATGCCGTTCACGCCATCATCGGAACGGTATTGGTAGCCAACCTGATGATGTACTTGATCATGGTCGGCTGCGCCCGTTGGATCGCCAGGCTTTCCTTCGTTCCCAAGAAAATCCTCTTCCCCCTTGTTGCGGGCTGTTGCATTTGGGGAGCTTATGCCCTGAACGGGCTTTGGTTCGACGTCGTGATCATGCTTCTTTTCGGCCTTCTTGGATGGAGGATGGAAAGAGCGAAGCTACCCTTGGCCGCCTTCGTAATCGGCTTCGTTTTGGCCCCCGTGGCGGAAGAAAACTTGTGCGCCGGACTGATGGCAAGCGGAGGCAGTTACCTTCCTCTCCTATCCCGTCCCATTTCTCTTTGCTTCCTTCTTGCGGCCCTCTTCCTTCTTCTCTGGAAAAAGAAAGGTTCGGCAAAGAAACCCTAATGAGGTAAATTCAATCGGATGAACGAACGCCCGAACATACTCTGGTACTGCACCGACCAACAACGTTTCGACACGATCGGAGCCTTGGGCAACCCGCACGTGCAAACACCCGTTTTGGATTCATTGGCAAACGAGGGCACGGCCTTCACCCACACTTATTGTCAGAGCCCGATCTGCACGCCCAGCCGGGCCAGCTTCATGAGCGGTCTCTACCCAAGCCGGGCTCACAACACCCGCAACGGAAACGAGAGCTTCCCCGACTGGCCTCCCGTCATCACCAAACTGATTGCCG
>JAYOII010000008.1:0-2733 GCA_038118685.1 Opitutia bacterium | reverse complement strand
TGACTACGCTGATTGGGTGCGCGAGCAAGGGGGGGACTTGAACGCTTTACGGGCAAGCGAAGACCGGGTCCCCACCGAATTGCACCAGACGACCTGGGCCTCCGAACGCTCGATCGAATTCATCCGACAGGAACGCAAAGAGCCCTGGCTGCTCAACGTCAACGTGTACGACCCCCACCCGCCCTTCATTCCTCCCAAAAGTTATGCCGAACAGTTCGATCCGGAAAAGATGCCCGGTCCGCATTTCAAGGAGAGCGACCTGGAGGCTCAGGCCAAGCTCGCGGATTGCGATTTCCAGGATGAAGTCCGTACGCCCGAGGAACACGACGCCAAAGGAGCTCAAGCGCGCTATTACGCCATGATCGCCCAAATCGACGATCAGTTCGGGCGTATCCTCCAAGCCTTGGAAGAAACCGGACAACGCGACAACACCGTTATCATCTTCACAAGCGATCACGGGGAAACGCTCGGAGATCACGGGCTCATGTACAAGGGTTGCCGTTTTTACGAAGGCTTGGTCCGCGTACCGCTCATCTTTTCCTGGCCCGGTCGGTTTGAAAAGAACGCCCAATGCGACTCCCTCGTTGAAATGATGGACCTGTCGGCTTCCCTTCTCGAATTGGCGGGCGTTCCCTTGCCCGATTACTTTCAAGGGAAAAGCCTCCTGCCTATTCTAACGGGGGAATCGGATGGAGTCGACCACCGCGATTTCGTCCGTTGCGAATATTTCGATGCCCTCGACCCTCACTTCACTGGGGGAAGCGGAACCTATGCCACCATGCACCGCACCCGCCGGCACAAGCTCTGCGTCTACCATGGAAAAGGCGTGGGCGAACTTTTCGATTTGGAAAAAGATCCGTGGGAACACGACAACTTATGGGACGATCCGACGCATGCCGGCTTGAAGAATCAAATGATTGCGGAAAGTTTCGACGCCCACGTCCTGCTCACCACCGACGTGGGTTCCAAGCGGATCGCTCCTATGTAGTAACTTTTTTTCAACCCTTGATCAAAACCCGGACTTCATGAGTAACACACAATTCGAAAACGTAACCGTTCACGCCAAAGCCAACGTCTATTTTGACGGCAAAGTAGTCAGCCATTCGATTGTTTTGAAAGACGGCTCCAAGAAAACGCTGGGGATCATTTATCCGGGAAGTTATCACTTCAATACCGAACAAGCCGAAAAAATGGAAATCATAGCCGGCGACTGCAAAGTCGTTTTGGATGGCTCGGAGGAATCAAAGGCTTACAGTGAAGGTCAGGCCTTTGAAGTGAGCGCAAACAGTGGATTCACCATCGACGTAAGCACAGACACTTGCGAATACGTGTGCTCGTTCATCGATTAAAAAAACTAACTCTTTGGGGGCGGAGATGGGATAAGTTTCCCTCCTTTTTGAAAATCGTTTCCAGCGAGAAAACCGAAAAGAATTATTCGAGCCCGTAGAACTTGACCGCGTTCTCCCGGAAGAGTTTTCCGTGAATATCCGGTTCGAAGGAACTTTGGATCACCTTCATTTGTTCGGCATAACTCCCTCCCCTGTCCGTAACCGGCCAGTTGCTTCCGTATACAACACGATCCTCGCCAAAGGCGTCCAAAACGACCTTGAAGACCGGAGAGTAAAAGGATCGTTCCTTGGGCGGAGGCCTGACCCCGGAACGTTGGAATATGCCGCTCACTTTGCAATGAACGTTAGGTTGGGCTGCGGCCCGCTTGATCGAATTTTTCCATTCCGTGGCAAGAGGATCATGGGTGATGGACAAGCCCCCCAAGTGGTTGATCATGATCTTGAGCTCAGGTAGGCGCTTGGCGACTTCGGTGACTTCGTCGATGGTAAAGTTGTGGATCAGAACGTCGAGGGTCAGCCCCTTTTTCGCAAGCAAGCCCAAGTCCCGCCAAACCGCATCGGTAAAGAAATCGTCTCCACCCGGACGGTCCCTCATCCGGATACCCACGAAACGGGAATCCTTTGAAAACCGCTCGAGCAAAACCGCGAATTCATCGGTGCCAATAGGCAAGTTTCCGACCAGGGCCAAGTAGCGCTCCGGGTTATGCTTCACCAGATCGAGCACCCATTGGTTGTCTTCGACCCGACTACTCGCTTCCACGATCACGGTGGATGGGATGCCTTCCCGATCCGCCACTTCGTCGAAATGTTCGGTCAAAACAGGACGGTACAAAACCTTGTCGGTGACCGGCGGCCAATCCACGCCCTCGGATCGATTGGTATCGTACAGGTGGATATGGGTATCGATCACCTGCAAGGGCCGAAAGCTTTCGGGAGGAACTGTGCAACAACTTGAAAAAAGAACCGTCCCGGCGAGCAAAAGCAGAGACCATCCCGGAATACTGGGCGATTTCATCCGTCGGTCGAATCAGCCCAACTTCCAACCCTTGCGGTAGGTACGCCCGAGAAACTTCTCCGCTTCCGGGGCGTTGGGAATCTTCATGTTCTTGGCATCCCACTCCAGTTTCTTCTGAGCCCGATAGGCGACGTTGCCCAAGTGGTTGGCCTCGGTAAGCGGACCGGCATAGGCAAAGTTGCACAAGGCTTCGGGGCCTTCGCCCTTGCAAGCCCGTATCCATTCGGCCATCTGCCCGGGGGAAGGTTCGATCCACGGTTTGGGCCTTTCGAAGTTCTTGAACTTATCCTCGGGAAGAAGCGCGTGTCTTCCGTAATCGGAAATGACCATGCCCTTCTCTCCGATGAAAAGGGTGGCGTCGCCCCACTG
>JAYOII010000007.1:0-23772 GCA_038118685.1 Opitutia bacterium | reverse complement strand
GGCGGGAAGAGTGGCAAAGGCATGGGTGTGCTCGGTGGTGGAAACGACCACCGCATCGATGTCGTCGATCTTCTCGTAGAAATCTCGGAAATCAACGTAATTGCGAGCCCCTTTGCACCAGGGAAAACGGGCCGCGGCATCGAGGTTTTTCTTGTTTACGTCGCAAAGGGAAACCACTTGCTCGTTTCGGCATCCCGCCACATGACCTCGTCCGCGTCCCCCTACCCCGATCAAACCGACAGCCAGTTTGCCATTGGGCGACTTGGACTGGGTGATGGCGGGGAAACCCAAAACGGCGGAAGAAACGGCGGCCCCCTTGACAAAGGTACGGCGGCTTAAAGAAGAGGAAGCGGGTTTATGATTCATGGCAAACTAATGGTTATTCGTTAATTCGGATGATGCTTTTTTGATGAACCCATTTTTTGAGCGATGCAACCGTTCATTTCGAATCATTGAAATTTATCCGAATGAACAGGCAGACTAAATAGACTGGCTGTCAAAAGCTACAGGGAAAGAGCTTCCGAGATTTCCTTGGCTACGGCTTGGCCGATTTTCTTCGAGCCCTCGGCCTTGTAATGGACGTCGCCCGGTTGGACGAAGAGTTCAGGCGGAAAACCATCGGTCAGGGAATTCAGGTCGTTAATCCGTATGCCGTGTTTCTTCATCACCCGGACGGCCGCTTCATTGTACCTGTCGTCATCGCCAACTTTGCGACCAGCCTCCCCTTCGGGCACGGTGGTGGTATGAGCCCAGATCAGTTTGGCCTTGGTCTTCTTCAAGCGGCCGGCCAACCGGTCCAAATTCTTCTCGTATTGATCAAGGGGTGTCGTGAGGGTTCCGCGTTTCTTGTCCCGGCGCCCCTGTTCCTTGGATTGTGGGTGGCGGTAACAAAGATCCCACAAACCCCAGTTGAAATGAATGACGTCCCATTGCGTTTCCCCGACCCAACGGTCCAGCATCTTCAAACCCGTACCGGTGTGCTGGGCATTGCCCCGGTGATGGATGACTTGAACCTTTCCCTTCAGGGCGGCAACGACGTGCGGGGTGTAGCCAATGGAGATGGAGTCGCCAATGAGAAGCGCCTTGGGCAAATCCTTGGCGCCCAACGATGCGGTCAGGCTGAGGAGGAAGAGGGTGCAAGCGGCACGCGTTTTCATCAAGAAATCAGCCTGTACAAGATCAATTCTTGAACCAAGGGGAACGGGCGTTTTTCGTGATTTCAGCGTCGAGCTCCTTCATGCGGGCCTGCAGTTCCTTGACCACTGAAGGTTTGGCGTCGGCGAGGTTGTTCTTTTCTCCGACGTCCTTGGCCAAGTCGAAGAGATGGAGCTGGGCCTTGCCCGCATTGTTGCGGCGAGGCTTTTTGACGAGCAACTTCCAGTTCCCGCTCCGGATCCCTTCGATGTCGCCGCGTGAAGTGTAATGCAGAAATTCTTTGCGGGGGGATTTTTTGGCAGTCCCCTTCCAAAGCCCCGACGCATCCACGCCATCGATCTTGTTCTTGGAGGGAAGAGGCTTGCCCGTCAGAGCGGCAATGGTCGGCAAAAGGTCGATCGTCCCGGTCAGTTCGTCGCAGACGGAGTCTGCGGGTATGCCTGGACCGCGCATCACGCAAGGGACTCGCTGCCCCCCCTCGAAGGTCGTTCCCTTTCCTTCGCGCAGGGGCCCCGCCGAACCGCCGTGGTGAAGGAATTGAAGCCAAGGACCGTTGTCGGTTGTGTAGATCACGTAGGTGTTTTCGGCGAGTTTGAGTTCATCCAGCGTTTTGAGAAGACGACCGACCTCGGCATCGATGTGTTCGATGGTGTTGATGTAAGCGTTCTTCGGGTCGGGGTCGCGAATTTCATCGGGAACATAGAGAGGAATGTGCGGCATGGAATGAGGGACGTAGACGAAGAAAGGCTTGTCCTTGTTGGCCTTGATGAAGTCGATTGACTTTTGGGTGCAGCGCCGGGTGATGGTGCGTTGATCGACGGGAAGTTCGACGATTTTCTCGTCCTCGAACAAGGGTGTTTTCCATTTGGTGAGAGTGGATTCGGGATCGTCCCAAAGGATGTCCATACCGGCCCAACCGCCTTTTGGTTTCCCCTTGTTGTCAGGGTGGTTCATGTCGTTGGAGTACGGAATACCGAAGTAAGTATCGAACCCGTTGGAAGTAGGCAGGACTTGTTTGTGATGACCGAGGTGCCACTTGCCGAAACAAGCGGTGGCATACCCCTGGCCTTTCAGGTGATCGGCTATGGTGTGCTCCTTGGGGTTGAGTCCCTTTGTGGAAGCAGGAAACAAAACGTGTTGGTGCATGCCGACCCGCTTGGGGTAGCACCCGGTGAGCAAGGCGGCCCGGGAGGGCGTGCAAACCGGTGAAGCGACCATGAAACTGGTGAATTTACGGCCTTCCTTGGCAATGCGGTCGATGTTCGGCGTATCGATGGTCTTGGAACCGAAGCAGCTTAGGTCACCGTAGCCTTGGTCATCGGCAAAGATAAGGATAAAGTTGGGCTTGCCCGCTTGGAGCGTTCCCGATGCGAAAATAAAAACGGTCAGAGCCAGAAAAGAAAGAAGGTTCTTGTGTTTCATAAGGATGGTTTTGTGGTGTTCAGGATGGTTTCGGATAAAGATTGGCAGGATCATTCGTCATGGATTTTTTCTCCGTTGACCCAGACGTCGATTTCATCGGAAGCGCTGACTTCAACCTTGATGACGGATTTCTTTTTCTCAATGGGGATTTGCTTCCCGTCTACGGTGACAACCCAATTTCGGCATCCGACTTTACGGCCGTTGTAATTATCTTCGAAACAATCCGAATCTTTTTCAATGGTATGGGTACCGCTACTGGGCATTCCGCAACCAAGGACAAAAAGGCAGAGAACGAAAGGAAGAAGGATTACTTTTTTCATAGGAGGCGTCGAGGGTAAGGTTTCGTATGCGTACTTGCAGGATGGTTGAATCAGTTGGCCGTAACGGTGACCGAGGTCGGGGTGTAAGAAATGGAGTAGCTTTTGCCGGCAAGCGACACCTTCCGGTTGGCGAAACGGCCGGAGATTGATTTTGCTTTGAGGACGGTTGCGTTTTGGCCGTGCTTCACCTTCACGGAATCGGCGAAGTTTAGTTTGCCGGAAAGCTTGACGGCGCCATCCACGACCAAGGGCTCGTCCAAATTCAGGGCCAAGGTGCCGTTGCAAAAAAGATCGGCCTTCACGATCCCGTGCCCGGAAAGGGTTCCTCCGGACTGAACGTCCACCCACCTCATGGATTCGATCGCGCCGCCCCGAAGAATCAGTTGTCCTTGGGGCGTGATCCGCAATTCGTTTCGGGCATGGACCGTAGCTCCGGGGTTCACCGTCAGGCGAGAGCTGATTTCAAGCCCGAGAAATTTCGTATTCTTGCTCGCCATGGCCGAACCCCGGTCAATCCTGGCGCACCAATGGGATTGAGGAGGGCCGGTATCTTTCTGATAGGTTTCGCCGGCGTTTTGATAAACGTAATCCGTCCAGTTTGCAGCTTTTTCGACCGCACCCTCTTGGGGGCCCTTCCAGGTGTGATAAGTGTTGGCAAAGCCCGCTGCTTCGTCAACGCGCTCCCCGGTAAGCAAGGCATTCAGTTCCTTGACCAGTTGGGGGTGTACGGAGGCAAGGTTGTTTCTCTCGGACGGGTCGGCTTGCAGGTCGTAGAGTTGAACGTTATGCGTGTTCTTTCCACTTGCCGGTTTGTTGGCTCGCTTCTTGTTGTTGGAACCCGGTTTGGCGGCCTTGGTGTTCGCACGAGAACGAATCAGCTTGTGGCGACCCCGAACAATGGACGCTTGGCCACCCGCCTCGTGAATCAGAAAATCACGAACTCGTTGATCTCCCTTGCCCGTCAACGTCGGAGCCAGGGAAACGCCGCTCAAACCGAGAGGCACGGGGTGACCGGCCAATTCGCAGAAAGTGGGCAACCAATCCGAACAATCGACAATCAGGTCGCTACTCGAACCAACTTTCAATTTCGAATCCCTTGTAATCTTGGCCGGCCAACGCATGATGGTCGGAACTCGAATGCCTCCCTCGTAAATGCTTCCCTTGGAACCCTGCAAGCCACCGTTGGCATTCAACTCCTCCCGATTGCTTCCCCTCGGTCCGCCGTTATCGGATTGAAAGACAACCAAGGTCTCATGGGCAACCGAATCGGCTTTGTCCCCGTCCCCGTTCGGATCCTCCAGGGCATCGAGCAAGTTCCCGAAATGAGCATCGATTCGGGTGACCATGGCGCACCATTGCTTGGATTGGGGAGACAGGTTTTCAAAAAAAGGTTTGTCCTCGTAGTCCATGTCCCAGTTCGGAAGTTTCTCCACTTCCTTGAAAGGAGCGTGAGGAATCTGCGCGGCAAACAAGCCAAAGAAGGGTTTGCCAGAATGGTTGAATTCCAAGGCCTGTTTTCGGACGAAATCCAAGGCCGCAAAGGCATAAACGTCGTCGCAGTAGGCAACTTTCGGATAAGCCGGGTGATTTTGCGAAGCCGGATAATCCGGATAGGCCTTGTTGTTCTTATATTTTGCCATGCTGTTGGGCCTTAGCTCGAGACCGGCTTTCGCTCCGGGCTTGGCGGGGGCATTCCAAAGGGTAGGCTGAAAGAAAGTATGGGCCCGGACATGGTGCAACTCGGCCACTACGAATTGATAACCATGGCTCGTCGGGAGGGTCTGGATATTGTCCAAAATCGGGTTTTGCATGTCCTTGGAACCTCCGTATCCCCACTTGCCCCAATAACCGGTGACGTATCCTGCCTTGGACAGGACGTCGCCCATGGTCAGGTCCTCCCTTCGGATTGCCTTCTTCGCATTGTCGGGATCGTTCCGATCGGCAAAGGTATAGCCCTGATGAAAACCGGTTTGCTGGGAAGAGCGGGCAGGGGAACAAACCGTACACCCATAGCCCCGGCGGAAGTTAACCCCGGCGGCCGCCAGCCGGTCCAGGTTGGGAGTCAGGACGTAGGGCTTGCCACCTGCCTTCCGTTCGGCCTGACCGTTCGGACCAATGGAACCCCATCCGAGGTCATCGACGTATAGGTACAGGATGTTGGGCCTTTCGGCGCCAAAGCCAAAGGAGGCCGAAAGGATGCTCAAGAGGAAAAAGAAAAGAGGGAATTTTTTCATATCGGACAACCCGTCATCCTTCGGTTTTCATTCGTTCCTTGCAAGATATAACCTGAGGGAAATCGTAGTTTGTAAAGATTGGTTCGGTTTATTCGGATTGCGCTAGAATCTCCCGAATGGATTGAGCCAAGTTCTCGTCGGTTGCATAGACGGCTCCGCGATGATTCATGAAGGTGGAGTCCGAGCGGTTCAGGTCAAGAGGTTGACCATGGACGTCGCTTACCGCGGCCCCGGCCTCTTCAAACAGACAAGCGGTGGCTGCATAGTCCCAGAGGCTCCCACCACCCTCCTGCGGTTTGGCGAACTTGAAATGGCAACCGGGTGAGCTCTCGAGAGCATGACAGGCATTGAGGACGGCACCCCCGAACTGGGTCGCCACTAGTTTCTTCAAGCCAAGGGAATGGGCATACTCCTCGAGTTCCCGCAAGACCCGGTCACGCTCGGGACGTGTCTCAAAGCTTCTGTCGTAGGTGAAGGTCAGCTCCCGCGAAGATGGGTTCAAGGTCCAAGGCTTTCCGTTTCTTCGAACCCCCTGCCCTTTCGCGGACTGCCAAAGAACCTTGTGGACCGGGTCATAAACTACTCCGATTTTGGGGGAACCGTCTTTCGCCACCAAGCCAATGGAAACGGAATAACCCGGTTCCTTTCGGATAAACGGCAAAGTGCCGTCCATTGGATCGATGCACCAGAAACATTGCTTTTCGAAACGGCTGCCATCGTCCTCGTTCTCCTCCGTAAGAACCGCTAGACCGAACTCTTCGCAAGAGGGCCCGAGTACTTGAAGGATGGCATCCTGAGCCTTGCGGTCGACCTCGGTCACGACTTGCGACGCATAAGTGTCCCCTCCCTCCTTGTGGAGAACCTCAACCTCGCGATCCCGATAGGAACGAATGAGCCTACCAGCCTCGAGAGCCGCCTGAACCGCCTGCCGGGTCAATTCTTCCAAGTTCATCGGACACTTTCCTCCTGGAGGGAATCGATGACTTCACGGGTGACCCGTTCGCTGTAGTCGCTGAGCTTCCAATGGCCTGGACTCCAGCCTTTCATAAAACGATGGAAGTCGGCCCATGCCACCCGGTACAGGGGCCGCCAGTCGGATTCCAATTCATCCGGGCAAACTTGGTTTCCCGTCCGTTGAAGAAATTCCCTCAGTTTCTCGAAGTAAAAATTCAACACTTCCTCCTCCCGACGCTCGGCCCCTTCGTCCCGGAAACAACTTCCCACGAAATAGGCCAAATCCTTCATCCCGCATCCGCCGCCCACGTACTGGAAATCGACCGCGGCCACTTCCGAGCCATCGGCGCTGAAACAAAAATTGGCCAGTTTGGCGTCCCCGTGAACCAAGGTTCGAAAGGCTGATGCCTTGAGCTTGGCATCGATGGCCGGTGCGGCATTTTTCAAGGGCAAGTCGTCCAACTTCTCCAATTCGTCGGGACGGGTTTCGAGGTGCCAATAGGTCCCGTTTTCCCAAAGACCTTCGCTTTGAGCGCTCAAATGCTCGACATGAAAAGCCGCCAACCAACGGACACAGGCTTGCCACTCGATTTGATTGACCGAACTTCGCCGGCCCGCGAATCCGACCCCATCAAGGTCTTCCAGCACCAGCAAGACCTCATCCCCCTCTGTCTTTGTCCCAAGACAAGCGGGAATCCGGGCGAGACAGGGGTGCGCTCGTTCCTTTTGCCGACCATACCAATGGGTTTCCACACGGTAGGAGTTGAGTTTTCTTTGGTGGGACAAGTCCGAGTTCCATCCGCGGGGATGCCCTCCTCCACCTGGTTTGACGTGTTTGACGATCACGCTCGCAACTTCCGTTCCCCGCAAGCCTATGCGCTCAATGGTCCCATACCCGCTCCAAAGGGTTTGCACCCGATCTTTGGGGATAAGCCCGCTTGCCCCGGTCACGTCCCGGACAAACCGATCCATTGCTTCTTCCTGCATCGGGAAAGACTTAGAAAATTTCAAAGCCGGTCTGCAAACCCCTTTTGTCGAGAGCTGCATAAGCCGAAAGATGACCTTCTTGTTCCCGAAACAATGGAGAATTCTTTTTGTTGAAAGAGCGGGAGGTTAACTTGACTTTATTGAGACTATGTCTCAATAGTGAGAATTCAACCTATTGTTATTCAATGAGACCATTGCTTACCCTCTTTTTGTTTTTGAATGCCTGTTGCTGCGCCATGGCTGCGGAAATCAACGTATATTCCCATCGTCATTACGACTCCGATGCGATTCTCTTCGCGAAGTTCACAAAAGAAACCGGCATCAAGGTAAACGTCATCAAAGGCAGCGCCGACCAATTGATCCAACGTTTGATCAGCGAAGGAAAGAACTCGCCGGCCGACGTTTTGCTCACGGTGGACGCCGGCCGTTTGCACCGGGCCAAGGAAGCTGGCATTCTCCAGCCCGTCCAATCGGAGAAGTTGCAAGAAAACGTCCCGCTTGCCATGCGCGACCCGGAGGGCAACTGGTACGGTTTGACCGTCCGGGCCCGGGTTCTCGTCTACGCCAAGGGGCGTGTCAAGCCAAGCGAACTTTCCACTTACGAGGATCTGGCCTCCTCCAAGTGGAGAGCCCGACTGACCGTTCGCTCTTCCAGCAACATCTACAACCAATCTCTCCTAGCCTCCATCATCGAAGCCAATGGAGCCGAGAAGGCCCTCGATTGGGCCAAGGCCGTTCGCAAGAACATGGTCCGGGCCCCGCGCGGAAGCGACCGTGACCAGGCCAGAGCGGTGGCCTCCGGCTTGGCCGACGTGGCCATCATGAACACCTATTACCTCGGGATCCTGGCCAACTCCACGACTGAGGCGGATCGTGAAGTGGCCCGAAAAGTAGGCGTCTTCTTCCCCAACCAAAAAGGACGCGGAGCCCATGTCAACGTCAGCGGAGGCGGTGTCACCAGCAGCTCCAAAAACAAGGAGGAGGCGATCCGTTTTCTCGAGTTTCTGACAAGTTCCGAATCCCAGAAAACCTTTGGCGAAGTCAATTACGAATACCCGGTCAAGATCGAGAACAACCGGTCCAGCCTGCTCAAAAGTTGGGGAACCTTCAAGCCGGACGGAGTCAACCTTTCCATCCTCGGTTCGAGGAACGCAGAGGCGGTCCGAACCTTTGACCGAGCCGGATGGGAGTAAACTGAAACCGATTTGACCTTCCTTTCCATCTTCCCAAAGAGAGTCTTTCGCTCCCTGGCTTTCGAGTTTCGCTTCCGTCTCAACGGGTGGACCTTGACGGGGTTGGCTTTGGGCCTTCTTGTCTTCCTCCCCATGGCAACGGTTCTGTGGAACCTGTCCAACTCGCCTGAAAATTGGGAGCATCTCAAAGAAACGGTCCTCGGGACCTACTTGATGGATTCCCTGATTTTGGTCGCAGGGACGGTCCTTCTCTCCGTGCTCGCCGGGGTGAGTTGCGCGTGGCTTGTGACCTGCTGCGACTTTCCCGGTCAAAAATTCCTCCAGTGGGCTCTCGTTCTTCCCTTGGCCGTGCCCACCTTCATCGCAGCGTACGGATACTTCGATTTACTGGGGATCATCGAGGAAAAGATGATCCCCCTCGTGATCTGGGCCCGAACCCAAAGTCCCGAGAACTTGGACAACGTGATTTTCCTTCTCGATTCCCTCAAATACCCCGTGACCATTCTCGTAATGGCCTCCGTGCTGTATCCCTACGTTTACCTGCTTGCAAGGGCTTCCTTCTTCAGCCAGGGCAGCCGGTTGATCGAGGCCGCCAGGACATTAGGCTACAAACCACGATCCGTGTTTTTCCGGGTGGCCCTGCCCCTCGCCCGGCCCGCCATCGTTGCGGGAGCCAGTTTGGTCGCCATGGAAACGCTCAACGACTACGGGGCAGTCAAACACTTCGGGGTCTCCACCTTCACGATCGGCATTTTCAGAACCTGGCTTGGTCTGGACGACTTGTCCGGAGCCCTGCGCCTTGCCTCTTTGCTCATGCTTTTCATTCTGAGTCTGCTCGTCCTCGAACGGGCCCTCCGGGCGGGAGCCAAGTACGACGAGGCAAAGAACGGCGGGCGCACCTTCCGGCGCTACCGGCTCGGCCCGGTCGGGTCGGGCTTGGCCATCCTTTGCTGCCTTGTACCCCTGGCCTTTGGGTTTCTTTTTCCTCTTTGGCGACTTGGTTCATGGGCATTGTCAACATACGGAAAAATCTTGGACTGGACTTTTTTCAAACTCATTTTGCACAGCCTTTCCCTGGCTGCAATTTCCGCTCTCGTGGTTGTCTCGACCGCAACTTTCCTCGCCTTTGTCGGGAGGTACTTCAAGAACCCCTCGATTCAGGCCTCCAACCGCTTGGCCATTCTCGGCTATTCCGTGCCGGGAGCCGTGGTGGCGATGGCCGTGCTCATCGTTTCCGGCCAAATCAACCTGAGCCTAGGGGTGATCCTGACCGGATCCCTCGTCACATTGGTCTTTGCTTACCTGGTCCGCTTCCTGGCCGTTGCATGGCAACCCATTGACTCAGGAATGGACAAAAACTGCGCCTGCCTCAACGAGGCCTCCCGATCCCTCAAATCCACTCCGCTGGTTTCTCTCCTGAAGATCAACCTTCCCTTGCTTCGGCCTTCTCTGTTGGCGGCCGGCTTGCTCGTTTTCATCGACATCATGAAGGAACTCCCTCTTACTTTGATCCTTCGTCCCTTTAACTTCGAAACCCTTTCCACCCGCACCTACGATTTGACTAGTCAGGCCCAGATTCCCGAGTCCTCCGTGCCCGCGCTTTGTATCATTCTCATGGTGATTCTCCCCGTCGTTTGGCTCAACCGCAAGATGGAGGCCAAGCCATGACGAAGCTCCTTTCGGTGAGAGGAGTCACGAAGGCCTTCGGCTCCGGCGATCGGCCCGCCGTTGACCAAGTGAGCCTCGAATGCCAAAAAGGCGAGATCCTGGCCCTTGTGGGAGGAAGCGGCAGCGGAAAGACCACCCTCCTGCGAATCATCGCCGGCCTTGAGATTCCCGACGCGGGTGAGATTGATCTGAATGGGGCCGTGACCAACGCTCCGAATGCCTTTCTTCCTCCGGAAAAGCGGGACTGCGCCCTTGTTTTCCAGGACTATGCCCTCTTCCCGAACATGACGGTGGAGCAAAACGTCTTTTTCAGCAAAGCCTCCAAACAAAGGAAGCTCGAAGTGGACAAGCTCCTCGAACAAACCCAAATAGCCGGGCTCCGGAAACGTTTCCCCCATCAACTCTCGGGTGGCGAACAACAGCGGGTCGCCCTCGTACGGGCTCTCGCAACCCAGCCTTCCCTCCTGCTTCTTGACGAACCCTTGAGCCACCTGGACCCCGAACTCCGTGACAACGTGCGAACGGAACTCTTCGGCCTTTTCAAGGAAACCGAAACCACCGCCCTCTTCGTTTCACACGATACCGAGGACGCCATGGCCATGGCCGACCGGGTAATCGTCATGAGAGAGGGGCAGGCCATACAGGTTGGAACTCCGGCGGAAGTCTACTCCAAGCCGTTGGACCGTTACGCCGCCCTTCTCTTCGGAAAGACCAACTTTGTACCATTTGATCTGATTCCGAATGCTCCTCACCATTTTCAGGACGAACACTCCGACGAAGAGGTCGTTTCGATCCGTCCGCACGATTGGCAAGTCATTGAAAGGGATTCCGAAAGCCCCAACTCCGCAATCAGTGGAAAGGTGTCTTCAGTGCGTTACAAAGGAACCCATCTGGAACTAAAAATCGAATTGGAAACCATGCGCATTTTGGCCAACGTGGAAACCTCGCGCGGGGTCAAGGAGGGTGACACAATGACCGTTGTTCCTACTTTCGACTGAGAGCGAAAGTCTTCCCACGCGCCTCTACAGCCAATTGGTGGAAGTCTGGTTGGCCACTACTTCGGATCGAGTCTTGAGAAGCCTGACAATGGATTCCTTTGCCTTTTTCAGTCGATCCCGATGCGACTTGTCCTTTGGGTTTTTCTCTAACTCTTCCTTGCAATCGGCAACCTGCTCTTTCTTCTCCGCAATCCATTTGTCCAGTTCTGCCAAGCGAGTCTCGTACACTTCCTCCATGGTCCACGCTCCCACCTTCTTCAAATAGGCATCAAGCTTGCGAACCATGGCCGCTTTTTTCTCAGGGAGACTCTTGGAAAGGTCCTTGGTTTCCCCCATGTCCTTGGCCACGTTGAACAGCTTGGTTTCTCCGGTATTCAAATGACGCATCAATTTGTAATCACCATCCCGGTAGGAAGTGATTGGGATCGTGTAGAACGCTGGGAAATGAAAAACGAAACCGGTATCGCGCTTAGCTAATTTTCCTTTGTTTCCTTTCTCCAAAACCGGACGCAAACTCACCCCATCCAAGTTTTCGGGGAGAGGAACCGAACTGCCACTCAAGTCGTGCATGGTGGATAGATAATCCCACTGGGCAACCGGAACGTCGCACTGGGAATTGGCTGCGATTTTCGGACCCGCCACGATCATGGGAACACGAATTCCACCCTCCCACATTCTGGCCTTTCCGCCTTGCAAAGGCTTGTTGCTCGCACCCCCGCCATTGTCGGACGAAAAAATAACGTAGGTGTTTTCCTCCAAATCCAATTCCTTCAGTTTTTCAAGAACCATCCCGATGGAAGTGTCCATGTCCTCCATCATGGCGGCATAGTTGGCCCGTTCCCAATGACTACGTAGTTTTGCAGGCATTTCCTCGGCGTTGTCGTCGAACTTTGAGATGTCCGGGATTTCCTCCTCAAGGCCCTCCCTTTCCGCGACGATGTCCAAGTACTTTCTACGGGTGCTCTTCAAGGACATGTTGCGAACGTGCAAGGCATAATGAGAAATGGTCAGAAAGAATGGTTTCTTGTCCAAGGACCGCCTCTCGAGATAATCAATTGAATTACGTGCCAAACTGAAAAGGCGCTTGGGATCGTCCTCCGGAATAAGAGTCTTTTCAGCCGGTTCCCACCAGTCCCCATGGGCATTGCCATTGGGGTGTTTGTGAAGGAAGTCCGTCTCGTCGTAACCATGATCCTTGAACCAACCGAGGGGAGTGCAACCCTTGCCGAAAAAGGCGCTATGGTATCCCTTGCCCGATTCCTTGAGCATTTCGGCCAAGGAAAGATTCTTTTCGAAATCGACCTTCCTTTTGTTCATCACGACGTCGTGAATCGAAATGCATCCGACCCGGGCGGTAGTCATTCCGAACTGAATGCTTGCCCTCGATGGCGTACAAACAGGCGATGGACAGTAAGCATTCGAGAAACGCATGCCCCGGGCCGCCAGTTTCTCCAAATGGGGAGTCTGGTGAAGGGAATGTCCAAGTTCCGGACGGTCCTTCATCATCGGCACGCTGGTCTGGGTGTAGCCTAGATCATCCGCGTAGATGAGGATGAAATTAGGTGATGTTTCAGCCCAAGTCTTTTGCGAAATCGCCCAAAAAAAACAAGCAAGGATAATGCGAATATTCATGAATCCGGAGGGTGCGCTCCGACGTTACGGAGTTTGATTGGATCGTAATTACTTGGACTGATCTACAATCCAAACATTGCGATAGCGAACGTCCTGTCCATGCTCCTGAAGCTTGAGGCCGCCGGGAGCGGAGGTAACCTTGATCCCGCCATTGGCTTTTTTGACCTCGGCGTCATCATGGACCTTGATGCCATTCCACCAAACGGTGGCCCGGGCATTGGCTACCTTCTTGTCACCTTCCCACTTGGCATCTTTGAAAACAAAGTGGAAGGCATGCCATTGACCATTCGGTCGCCAGGCATTGCGGTCGGGCACACGGTCCATGCAAAAGGCCGCGATCCCATGAGGACCGATCTTCCAGTTGTAGGGATCCTCGATGTTTTTTCCCTTGGGTGACTCGATTTGAATTTCGTAGCGGTTTTGCATGTAGACCCCGCTGTTGGTGTATCCATCGGGCTTCCCATCGCCTCGAGCGCCCATCATGATGAATTCAACATGCCCCTCGTAATCGGAGTACTTTTTCTTGGTGACCAGATCATGGGTGCCCCATCTTTTTCCTCCATCGGTCATCAGGGTCTTTCCTTTGCCATTCGGGTTATCCATGATTTTCCAAGTGATTTCCATATCCTTCTTGGGCCACATCTCCCAATTTTTGCGGACCGAATCCATCGTCCCGTCAAACAGAACTTCCGCTCCTTTGGGCGCCTTAAGCCCAACGTCTTTGCTCTTGTCGTATCCGTTTTGTTCATCGGGTTTTTTGCCAGCGTGAAGAACCCCTGCCAAGGCAAGAAGGGCGATTGATGAAAAGATGGATCCAAGCGTGTATGTTCTCATGATTTGGTTTGGGTTAAGAGATCGGAATGACTCTTTTATTTTGATCAGGCTTCGGACGCATGCAAGTTTCCTTTGCAGGCAAGGCGGATAATTTATTAAGGAAGCCTGCAAGGTTCACCAGCGGGGAAGCTTGCGTTCCCAAGCGGGATCAACGTGCTTTCGCATTTCAGCGGCATCATCGCGCTTGCGGTAAGGACACTTGTCGTAACGCTCTTTGCCCCGTGCCAATTGATCGTAATCAAGTTCTACGCCCAATCCGGGCCGATCGGGGATTTCCACGCACCCGTCCACGATCGGCACCCGGCCTCCGAGAACCACTTCATCTTCCTCGGTCTGCCAAGGGTAATGCGTATCGCAGGCATAGCTCAGGTGCGGGGTAGCGGCCGCCACATGAGCCATCCCCATGAGGGAAACCCCGAGGTGATTGTTCGAATGCATGGACAGGCCCAGGCCAAAAGTCTTGCATAGGTTGGCGAGCATTTGCACCTGACGCATGCCACCCCAGTAATGATGATCGCACAGAATGATTTGGACGGCATCCTTGGAAACGGACTCCGGAATATCCCCGAAACAGGTGACCGCAACGTTACTGGCGAGAGGGGTTTCGATCCCCTCGGCGAGCAGGCGACTGCGGACTTCGGCCATCCCGTCGATGGTAGCCGTCGGGTCCTCCAAGTATCCTCCCCGTCCCAATTCCTCCGCCAATTCCCGGCCCACGCGGACCGAGGTATCGACCGTCCAGGCGGAGTTCGGATCGATGCGCAAGGGAACCTCCGGCCCAAGTTCGCGATACAGTCCTTTGACCGTCTCAATCTCCTCCTCGGGAGGCAAAACGCCCGCCTTGAACTTGATCGATCCGAATCCGTACTCCTCCCGCATCTTCACCACTTGCCCGACGAGGGTATCGGGCGTGAGGCACTCTCCGTACTTGTCCGGTCGGGCGTCCTCTCCCTCGCCACCCCCACCGGCATGCTTGTAAAAAGGATAAGCGGAAAAGGGAACTTTGTCCCTCACCCGCCCTCCGATCAGGTCGCAAACCGGAACTCCGACTGATTTTCCGATCAGGTCGAGGCAACCCACCTCGACCGCAGCATAGGTTCTGGACGTGGCATCAAGTGGATTTTCTCCGGGAACGAGGTAGGTCTGGGACGCATCGCCTCCGTATTCCCGACCTTGAACCAAAGACGCAAGAGTCCCGGTGAGGCGGTACGGATCGGCCCCGATGATCTGATCGCGAAGCCCTTCGAGGGCCTTCATGGGTTCTTCCCCGCCATAGGTCTCGCTCACCCCGATGATTCCGTCTCCGCTCACCAACTCGACGATGGTGCGCAAGGCATAAGGCTGGTGCAAACCGTAGGAACTGCGGATCGGCGGATCGGCAATCGCAACCGGAGTGATCCGCAAATCGGTAATGGCAAGGGAACTATCTGGCATAGGGTTTGGAGTGAGGAAATATATAAGGAATCCGGGCAGCCCGTCAATTCGGGCGGATCTTCATCGTACAATCCGGATCGGGCGGTACGGGTTTGCCCACCTGATCGACCGGATGCGTGTAGAGATATTTCCAGACTTCCTTCCAACGCCCGTCGCGAACCACGATGCCGTGCGCTTTGTTGGCGTTGCCTTCGACGTCGAAGTCAGTGATCAAACGCCTCGAGTTCCCGAACGGGAACTTGGCTTTCTCGACGTTCACCAAGGGCCCGAACTTGGCCAACCCGAGCATTTGCCAGGATCGGCAATAGTGATCGGCCGTCCATCCCTTGTCGAGAACGTGGGTGAAGGCGAAGTAGCGGTTGGGGGGAGTGGCGGACGGTAAACTTTGCCAGGATTCCAACTGGTCGCGGGGCCCCGCAAAAGCGACCACCCGGGCGACCTTTTGATGCTTGGCAAAACGGGCGGAGGTGGTCGACCCGTGAGAACTGCCCGAAAGAATGATCTTGTCCCATCGTAGATCCGTTTGTTTTTCATTCAGGAAGCGTTCCCATTTTCCTTGAGGGTTTTCCTTGGCCAACCATTGGACGAATTTCAGCGAACGGGCCGCCAACCCATCGGGCTTGGGAATCTCGACGAGCGGACTATGGTCATCCCCCGTGGCGGCCTCCAAACGGATGTTTCCCAGGCACTCTCCGGTATCGTGCGTTTCTTTGGGTACGGTGGAAAACCAGCGGTTGGCGTAATGAGGTTGGATCAGGTGCAGGCCCAAACCGCTCAAGTATTTGGAGAGTTCACCGTTGTAACTCATCAACCAAATCACCAGTCGGTCACGGGACGGGATACGAGTGTCGACTAGGGCGTGCTGAAGATCCTGATTCTTGCCCTTGACCTCGGCGAAGGTGAAATTCAGCTTCGGGTGTTCCTTGGCCTGTGGGTTGATCTTGCTCGCCCGAACGGAGAGTTCGTAAAGCTTGTTTTCTTCTTTGGCCTGAGCGACCAAGCAAACTCCTGGAAGGAGGAAGGAGACAAGCAAACGAATCCTCATTGGAACGGAGAAACGGCTCACGAACGCTGCACTTCAATGAGGTCGATTTCCAAATCGGCTCCCTCGGCTCCCTTGAGTTTGATCTCGAGAGATTTGATCATGCCTTTCCAATTCGCATTGCCGGTCAGCGGAACCCGAACCTCCTTGAATTGCTTGCCGGAGGAGATTTTCGTAGCGGTACCAAGGGACTTGCCATTGGCGAGGGCTTCGATCTCGACCGGTGCATCCGCCCGCAACTTGATGAGCAAAACTTGATCGGATCCATTGGACTTGACCTTGAGGCCCTTGCGGATGAGGGAACCGGGTTTTCCAGGCAACCGGAATTGGAGGAAGCCCTGAAAGCCCGCAATGTTGTCGCGGATTCCTTTTGCCTGCCACCCTTCGGTCTGCCAGCCGCCGCAATCGAATTCATAGGCGAGACGACCGTCCTGCGGATCGCGACCGTTGATCTTCTCCCACTTGTCGGACAGTCCGTCCCCATCGTTGTCTTCGCGGTTGATTTCATACTCCGGGTTCACCCCGCGCCCGCCTTGCCAATCGTCCCCGTTGTGGCGGAGCGCATTGGGGGATTCTTCGCCCTCTCCCTTGTCGCCCTTGGCCAACCAAGCGTCGAGAAGCTTGCGGTGACGGTTAAGTTCGGTGGCGAACTTGGGATCGCCGACCAGGTTATGCACCTGAGCGGGATCCTTCGTTACGTCGTAGAGCTCTTCCTTGGGGCGCTCCCCGAAGTAGATCCTTTTGAGGTCATCGGAAAGTTTGCCCGCGGCATAGAGTTGCTTGAGGTTTTTCAAATATTCCTGACGGTCCCGGTACTGCGGTTGGAGCAGTATGCGGTCAAGTTTGTAGTTGCGGGTATAGCGGAATTGGTCGGTCCGGATGGTGCGAACCCGATCGATGGTGTGATCCAAACGGTCCTTGGCCGAGGCCACCCATTGGCGGGGCTTGAAGTCCTTGGCGAAAAGATTTCGCCCCTCGTACCACTCGGGTAACTTGATACCGGCCCAGCTCAGGGTGGTGGCCGTCAGATCAAGCGTGCTGACCAAGTCCTTGCGGGCTCCCTGCTTGGGCACCCATTTTTCAGGTCCCATGAGCACGAAGGGCACGTGAAGGCCACCCTCCGTAGGCATTTGCTTGTGCCTGACCAGGTGATTGGCCCCGTGATCGGACAGGTAAACCACGATAGTATTTTCTTGGAGACCGGATGCCTTGAGGCCCGCCAGAACTTTGCCAATGTGATCATCATCGACGCGGATCGCGTCGCAATGTTGAGCCACGACTTTGCGGTATAAATCGTTCTGGGGATAATCGGCGGGTACGGTAACCGTGGAAGGATCGGTTCGCCTCCCCGCAGGAAGGTTTCTGGTGTTGATTTTTCCACCCTTGGTTTGGAATTGAATGAAGAAGGGTTGGTTTTGCTTGAGGATTTCCCAACTGTCGGCCTGTCCCTTGAGTTTGATCTTCGAGTAGACCTTGTCGTTTTCCCATACGAAATTGTAATCGGTCTTTCCATGATTGAAGGTCGAATACCCTGCTTCCTTCATGATTTGAGGCAAAAGCCTAATCCCTTCGGGTAGATAAAGCTGTGCGTCCTTGGCCCGTGACGAACGGTGTTCATGGGAACCGAAGCGGATTTGGCTCGCCCCGACCATCATGGAGGAACGGCAGGCCGAACAGACGGGTGCCGGAACGAAAGCCCGATCGAAGCGGACGCCTGCTTTCGCAATCGAGTCAATGTTAGGGGTGGCCATTTTGTTGGCCTCGTGCCCATAGGTTCCCATCCACGGGGAGGTGTCTTCGGCAAAAAACCAGACGACGTTGGGACGTTGGTCTTGGGCCAACAGGTAGCTTCCTACGGTGGCGAGAATGGAAAAGGTTAGTCTGAGGAGAGTTTTCATTTTTCAAGGGTTGTCAGAAGTGGATTTATTTACGCTTCATCGGAATGGGATCGCGGTAGGGTCTGAACCAGATGTTCCGGTAACGAACCGGGTTGCCATGATCCTGCAGCCTCAGGTTGCCCGTCTTTTCCTTGCTCCCCCCGACTTCCATATTGTCCTGAATCAATACTCCGTTGTGGAGAACCGTATAGGCGCTTTTACGAAGATACTTCCCCTTGTCATCCAAGATCGGGGCATGCACGATGACGTCATAGGTTTGCCACACGCCGGGAGCTCGGCAGGCGTTGACCAAGGGCGGGTAACGGTTGTAAACGGCGCCCGCCTGCCCATGAGAATAGGTTGAATTCTCATAGGAATCAAGAACCTGGACTTCAGGCCCGCCCAAGGGAAAAAATCCCGAATTCCCTCTCCCCTGACCGGATCCCTTGACCACCTCGGGCGTACGCCATTCCACGTGATACTGGCCATACCCCAACTTCATCTTTGTCTGTATGGTTCCGGTGCCTCGAACCACCTCCATGGCTCCGTCCACGATCTTCCACTTCACTTCCTCTCCCTTCCCGCTTTCCCAATGATCAAAATTCTTGCCGTCAAACAATACAAGGGCGTCCGAAGGTGGCGTCCCCGCTTGATCCGGGGAGCCGTGCACGCCGGGTGTGACCACGGGCGGGACAGAGGGGTCGGATTCCTCTTTTTTCTCGTGATGCTTCGCGTAGGCAGCGAATGCAGGTAGGAGAAAGACGGCTACAAACAGGACGAATACATTGTTCATTCCCTCATCGTAAGAGGAGGAGACCGAGTTCAACGAGCCTAAAAAGGCAAAGGGAAGGAATTATTTGCAAAAAGCAGGGTCTTCCCGACTTACGACTGATTCATGGCCAATTCGGGCATCTGATCGTAATCCTCGGCCTTCAACTGGTATTCGATGTCTTCCTTATCCTGCGCCGAGCCCTCGGCTTGGGTCATCACGTACTTGGCAAAATCCTTGCACCACTGCTCGTTGGTATTGAGACACTCGACCGGATAAACGTTCCCACCCCACTCCTTCGCCTCCTCGGCCAGTTCATGACCCAATTCGTCCGTGGTTTCCAAGCAATCGGCGACGAAACTCGGAGAGTAAACCATCAATTCCTTGTTCCCGTCCTCAATCAATTTCTCAACCGTATCCTCGGTGTAAGGAGTGATCCATTCCTCCGCGCCGAAACGGCTTTGGAAGGTCATGACTGCCTGTTCGGGTTTCAAATGCTGCAATCGGTCGACGATAAGGCGAAAGGTCTCGTAACAGTGCCGGTAGTAGTCGTCACCCTTGAAAACGATGCGCCTCTTCTGCATTCCATGGAAAGAAATGACGAGTTTGTCGACTTCGACGCCCTGCTTCTTGAGTTCCTCGACTTTCGCGTCGACTTGGGTGACCGAATTATCGATGAAAGCATGGGTTCTGTGAAAATTCGTGATGACCTCAAAAGTGGGGATTTTGACACGCTTGGAGAGTTCCTTGGCCAAAGCATCCACTCCGGAGGCGATGGTACTTTCCGAATATTGCGGAAACATGGGAATAACCATCAACTTGGTGGCTCCGACGTTGTTTCTCAAATCCTCTTCCCAGCTGTCGTAGACCTCGTTGACGTAAGGGGGCGAAAGCAGGAAAGCATGGTTTACCTCGACATACCCTTCGGGATCGATCTTCTGGAGTTCCTCGCGGACGTTGTTTGTGAAATTCTCAGTGTTGGTGATCAGAGGGAAACTCTTTCCATCCCAGATCCTCTCGTAGAGTTTGGCCGATTTCGCTGGCCTGAAAGGAAGGACGAAGCAGTTGAGAATGATCTTCCATTTCCAAGCGGGAAGGTCGATCACCCGAGGATCACCGAGGAAATTGCGCAAATACTTGCGCAAGGCGCTTGCAGTCGGAGCTTCCGGAGAACCAAGTTGCACGAAGACCACCTTGGTTTTGCGCTTGGGCGGGATGTAATTTGAGTGCATTAGTTAGAAAGTTTTTGAAATAATGGTTTAATTCTATCTAAAATATCAAAATTCTCCAACGAGGAAAATTCCACCGGTGGATATTGGAAAAGGAAATTGGGATCGATGGGAGAAGGCATCCCGGGCCCGAGTCAGACCCGTTCCAAAGTCCCGGTATACCCGGCGAATGAGTCAGTTTCTACTCCGAGCCTTTGAAGAATACTGACGAATAGTTTCGCAAGCGGAGGTTCTTCTTCCTTCACTTGGCTTCGCCATCCGGCATCGCTTGTGACTCCGGCCCCCGGCAAGCTGCCATCCTCGCGAAAGCCAACGTAGTTCAGATAACGGCCATTGGAAAAACCAAGGTTTTTTCCTCCTGCGGAAATAATGGGATAATTGCGGGAAAGGTGAAAGCTACTGGAAGCAGACCCATGCATGGCAAAGGTGTTGTCCAACATATTGCCTTCTCCCTTGGGCTCGTTCGTATTCTTGAGTTTTGAGACGAAGCGTCCGAATTCCTCCGCCTGATAGCGGTTGTAGGTTCCGAGATTTTGCCAACCGTCTTTATCTTTGACTGCATGCGTTAGTCTATGAGCACCTCCCAAGTCCACAGCCTTCGAAAGCATATCATGTGGGCCTCCTCCGTTTTCCCTTCCCAACTGAAAAGTCGCAATCCGAGTGGAATCACTCAAAAAGGCGAGGTATATCAAGTCATACATTGTCTGAAAATACTGCCTCGCCTCACTTGGACCCGCTTCCAGGTGCAAACCTGAGGAATCTACCTCCGGTATTGGTGCATCTAACCATTGCTCAGCTTTAGACAGTTTCACCTCAGTGTCGCGAACTGAGTCAAGGTATTGCTGGAGAGTATCCTGATCATGCTTCGAAAGTTTCCTTCCCAAAGAACGGGTATCGTCCATCAGTAAATCCAGGGCGCTTTTGCTCCGAGCCAATTTCGCGGAAGCATTTTTGTCTTCCGCAGTAAAAAGCATGTCGAAAATTTGTTTTGGTTTGTTCATGGCCGGAATGGGCCGGCCTTCCCGGTTGAAGGACTGAGTTTGAGCCCCCCTTGGCCCTCCGATTCCTCCGTTTGTGGACATGACCAAAGAAGAATGCCGGGTTTCATCGCCGATGTATTCGGCGTATACCTGATCGAGGGAAATCGAATTTTTGTACGGACCGTGACCCTTCGTATCGGCTCCCGTCAAATACTGATCTGCATTGGAATGACCATGCACGCGCCTCACGGCCGGATGGGAAAGACCTGCGTAAATCGTAACGTCACTGCGAAGAGGTTCCAAAACATCCAATACCTTGGTGAGTTCAAAATCCTTTTCTCCGCCATGGGGAAACCAACTCCAATCCTTCCATGCAGGATCTTCCTTGAGGGGAACCCCCACTCCATCCGGATGATATACGCTTACGAATCGCTTCGGGGTCTTGCCCGAAGGCAGGCTCGACGAGCCAAAGGATTCGAACCACGGCAAAGCAAGAGCAAGACCGGCGCCTCGCAGGAAGGTTCTGCGACCCAAGGAGTTCGATTTGTCGTAGGAAATCATCTTCAATAGTTTAATTTAAACCAACCAAGGGTTACTTCGAGTTAAAAATTTCGCTTTGAGTAATTAATAAAACGAGGTCTCCCAGACGGTCCCCCTTTTTTCTGAACTCCGACGCGAGGTCTTCCACCTCGGCATGATCGGAAAAGGAAAGGGGGCGACCGAGAGCATAAGTGATCATCTTCCGAACCATGGCCCGGGCAAATTGATCCTGTCTTTCCTCGAGCAGATAACGCTTCAATCCCATCATTCCGTCCAAGGGTTGCTTGTTGAAAAGCAAAGCGGTGGCGTCGACCGGCTTGTTCTTTATCTTCGTTCGGTAGGAACCGAGGGCATCATAATTTTCAAATGCAATTCCCCAAGGATCGATTCTCGCATGGCAGGAATAACAGGCCGCATCGCTACGGTGGTCCGCTATGCGCTCCTTCAGGGTCATTTTTTGGATTTCGGGATCGGCAAGATCCACTTCCGGAACATTGGGAGGAGGCGGTGGAGGGGGATCGTCGAGGATACTTTCCAGCATCCAAACTCCGCGTTTCAATGGATTGGAATCCTTCCCGTCCGAGTTCATGGCAAGAACCGCGGAACCGGTCAAAAGCCCACCACGGTTGAGATGCGGTTCGATGGACACTTTGCGAAAACGAAAGCCAAGCACGTCCCTGATCCCATAGTGCTTCGCCAACCTTTCGTTGACCAAGGCATAGTCGGAATGGATGAAGTCGAAAACACTGCCGTTTCGCTTCAAGAGATCGTCGAAAAAGGCAACGGGTTCTTTGAGCATTGCATCTTTCAAGGAATCGTCGGTGACGTGGGTGACGCTTTCCATGCCGTCCAAACCAATCCATTGCTCGACAAAATGCACGACAAACCGATTGGAACGGGAATCGGCCAACATGCGTTTGACTTCGGTTTGGAGGGTGGCAGGCTCCTTAAGCTTTCCTTCTTCAGCCAATTGTTGCAGTCGAGCATCCGGGATGCTCGACCATAAAAATATGGCAAGGCGTTTGGCCAATTCCCAGTCATCGATCCTCGACAAGCCCCCGTCCTTGTTTTCAGTAATGCGTTGAGTCAGGTAGAGGAATTCGGGATGAGCGAGAACCGTTGCCAAAACTTCCTGCATCGTTCCCTCGAAAGTATCGAAGTCAGGCCTGAATTGATCGAACAAGCCCATGAAACGGTCAATCTCCACGGAACTGGCAGGGCGACCCCAGGCACGCTTTATGAATCGGGAAAGGACTTCGCCACCGTATTTTTTTTCGTTTTCCTTGTCCTTGCTGTCGAAGAAAATTCTTTTGTGTGTCGCGGGTGGCCATTGAGAATAAAAGGGCGCCGTAATTTCGATTCGGTCCAAGTGAACTTGAAGCGGTTCTTTGCCGTGGGCATTGGAAATATTTTTGATATGAAGGAATTCATCCCTGCGGGGAAAGGTCGTGGCAAGTTTGCGAAAGGGGTTTCGTTGAATGTCTTCGAGGTAGACGTCGAAATGAACATATTCAGGATCTTCCACCGAACCCGTAACGGGCATATCGCGGTCGCTGATTACGTTGGAAAAGTTGGCGTTGTTACTGGTGTGAGCGCTCAGACCAAGGCGCAGGCTCGCATCCTCATCCGGGTTATCCGAGGAACGCCAGGCTCGGATACTGACCCGCATGACTCCATCGTCCGGCAGAAAACGGTCCAGGTTCCATTTTAACTCGTTCGATCTTGGCAAAGCCATGAAAACCCTCGAAACCGGGCTGGAGGGACCGGCCTCGGAATCCGTTTCAGGGGTCAATTTGCCTGCCTTGTAAGGAGTGCCCCGTCCCGTCCGGGAATTAAAAAGGTGCATTGATTTCCGAATCTTTTCATAGCTTTTGTCCCCGGTTTCGAAAAATTTCGTCTTTGGATTGGCAGTCAACTTTTCAAACTCTTGCTCCATTGAAACCAGATAGGTAACGGGCTTGGGGCGTTCCCCGGTTACCGTAGCCCGCTTCAAGGCCTTCAATCCCATTTCACGATAGGTCTGGAATTGCATGGGAGACATCTGCAAAAGTTCGGAACTGTTTTTAAAACCATCTTCCGACGCGGTTTCGGGGGGTAGCTTTTCATCGACCGACAACGACACTCCGAGCAAGTCCTCAAGCGCATAGTTGTATTCGTAACGGGTAAGCCGACGGAAAGAAGAGTTCCCTTTTTCAATGCGGGCTATTCTCGAAGCCCTTTGAAGTTCCAAGGCAAGCCAATCGATGGTGTCAGAACGGTTTGCATCGGACAACTCCACTTGGGCATCATCGGGAGGCATCTCTCCATTGCTCAGCACGTCCATTACCTCCAACCACCAGTCCTTGTCTCCACCCTTGATCAAGTCCGGGTTGAGCGTGTCGATTCGGAATTTGCCTTTTTGTTTTTCAGGTCCGTGACAAGGTAGGCAACCACGTTCCAAGCCGGGCCAGATGGAAGAATGGAAAACGGAGAGGTTCGCTTGGGCCGATTTTTCAGGCAAAAGC
>JAYOII010000006.1:3559-25068 GCA_038118685.1 Opitutia bacterium | reverse complement strand
GGTTTTTTGTCGATCTCTTTTTCCATGGCCCGAATTTCGTCCATGTCTACAAATTTGCTTTTGCCTCCGCTCATGGCGGCAATTTCTTCAAGGGGTCCTTTGGCTCCGGCAGGCGCCCCATAGCCAATCGTATAAATCTTCGTCCTTCCTTTCTTGGTCTTGATAATATCCATACCCTTGAATTTGTCGTTGGCATTGCCGTCCGTCATAAAATAAACGACGTCGGGTTTGGGGTTCATGTAAAAGGCCCACTCGAACGAATTGTCCCATACCGTTCCGAAAGTAAGAGGAGTGTCATAAACCGCCTTGATGAGCTTCTTCTTGTTGGATGGCGTAACGGGAAGCCATTTGGGACGTTTGGGTTCGTATCCATCCACTGGTTTCCATCCGATTTTACTGTTGTCCCCCTTCCATTTCTTATGGAGAGCTTGGGCGTCCTCCCCGGCCACCCAAGTCGGTCCGGAGAAAAAAATGACGGCCACGGAACCGACCGCGGGAAGCTTGTCGATGGCTTTGCTGAGCTCGGACCTCATGACCTTGTCCCGTCCCTTCATGGATGCGGAATAATCAATGATGAACATGATTTTGTTGGCCTTGGACTTGACCCCCATGAAATTGGAGGAGAAAGCTTTGCTCAAGACCGACATGTCCACGTTCACGCTCACGTCCCCGACGTCGCCCATTGGACTCATAACCACGCCCGGATCCAAATTCCTGGTCTCAATATCGACGAGCGGAACGGAAATGTCGGAAATCGCTTGGGCTTGGAAGGTAAAAGTCTGCGTAGGCTTGGCCGACTTTTGCCTTTGCATGAGACGGACCTTTTGCTCCTGTTGCTTCGGGGCGCTGGCCTGTTTGCCCGGGTCGGCAAAATCCGACCCTTGGTCTCCGGGAGGAGCTTCCCAAATGATGATACCCCACAAGCATACGAAAAGAAAAACCACGAAAAACAAAGATAGAAGAAGGCTGTTCAACAACCTGAATTCCCTTAGATATTTTCCGAAGGCCCCCTCCAAAGGCTCTGAGATTTCAACGTCGGGAGAGTCGAGACCCTCCTGCATTTGCACAGTTTCTTCCATACGAGTATTTTGCTAAATTTGTGTGCAAAAGGCGAACATGACAAGGAATAAAAAAACAGCACCCTTGCTTCGGTCCGGGTTGCCCGTGTTCCCGGACACAAAAAATACGTGGAAACTCAGGCTATGATTTCTTTGATGAGGTGACCGTGCACGTCGGTCAAACGCATGTCGCGTCCGCTGAAACGGAAAGTGCTTCGGGTATGGTCTATGCCAAGGAGATGAAGCATGGTGGCATGAAGATCGTGGATGTCATATCTATTTTCGACCGCCTTGTATCCAAAGTCGTCCGTACTGCCCACACTGACACCCTTCTTTACGCCACCTCCGGCAAACCACATGGTGAAACCGAAGGGATTGTGGTCGCGCCCATTGGATCCTTGGGCAAAAGGAGTTCTGCCGAATTCCCCTCCCCAGACGATCAAGGTCGAGTCCAAAAGACCGAGTCGACGAAGATCGGTGATCAAAGCGGCAATTGGTTGATCAACGGACTTACAGTTCTTGGTATGTCCGTCCTGCAATTTGTTGTGCTGATCCCATCTGTCCCCGTTGCCTCCCGGACAGGTCAACTCGATGAAGCGTACGCCACGCTCGACCAAACGCCGGGCAGTCAGGCACTGGAGGCCGAAAGTTCTGGTGTTCTTAAAGCTCGAATCCATCCCGTAAGCCTTCTTGACGGCCTCGGACTCGCCCTTCAGGTCCATGAGTTCGGGAACGGCGCTTTGCATAAGAAAAGCGGTTTCGTAATTTCGAATCGCGGCTTCGACTTGTGGGTCGCCGTTCAACTCGGCAAAGGCTTCCTCGTCCATATTGCGAAGGAGGGACAACTTGGACTTCTGCAATTCTTCGGAAGGCTCGCGCCTGTTGATGTTGGCAACCGGCTCGGATGAGGGCAGGAAAACCGAACCCTGATAAGTCGCAGGCAGAAAACCGGACCCAAAACAATCCAGTCCGCCCGGCGGGATCAGCCCTCCGTTGAGCACCACGAACCCGGGAAGGTTCCGATTCTCGGTACCGAGACCGTACCCGAGCCAGGCCCCCATGCTCGGACGGCCTTGAAAGCCATTCCCCGTATGTAGAAAGTAGTTCGCAGAGGTATGCTCCGAAAAGTTCGACGTCATGGACTTGACCATGGAAATTTCGTCAATCACTTCTTCTTTGGCCAAATGAGGGAAAAGATCGGATACCCAAGCCCCGCTCTGTCCCCTTTGCTTGAATTCCCACGGACTCTTGAGGACTTTCCCGATCGAGTCGAATTGAGTCGGGGCAAGTTTCCCAATGACCTTCCTCGGATCCTGCCCGTTGTACTTCTCAAGAGCCGGCTTGTAATCGAAGGTGTCCACATGAGAAGGACCACCGTCCATGTAGAGGAAAATGACGTTTTTAGCCCGAGGGGGAAAATGGCACGGTTTGGGAGCAAGCGGATCAACGAAATCGGTCTTCTCCTCTCCGGCCATGGCCCGCATGGCAACGCCTCCAAATCCCATGGCGCATGCCTGAAGCATGGACCTTCTGCTAAGGTGAGACGAAGTACGAAAATTTCGGCAATGCATGATTGGTTCTACTTTAGGTAAATAAAATTCTTGGAGTTAACGAAAACGTGAGCCAAGTCTCCCCAAACCTGCTCATTCATCTTTCCGCGCAAGGACGATTGGCGATCCATGAACGCGACGAAAAGGGCGATCTTTTCCTCTTCGGGCAAAGAACCGAAAGCCTGTTCGTGCATCTTTCTTATCTTTTCCTCATCGGTGACATTGAGCTGATGAATTTTCTTGCCCCATAGGTTGCATTGGCTGACCACGAAGGGATCGTTCAGCAAAGCCAGAGACTGGGCGGGCACGTTGGAAACGGTCCTTCTGCCTTTGGTTCCGAAGGGGGCGGGTTGGTCAAAAGCGAGCATGAAAGGAGAAAGGAAATTACGGTAAACCGATCCATAGACGCTCCGTCTTCCCGCACCGTCCGCCGGACCGCTGCCCCTGCTCCCCCGTCCTGTCATGAAAGCGGTGCGGTGAACCGCGACCGATGGACCGAACATCTTGCGGTCCAATCTTCCGGAATGAGCGAGCAGGGAATCGCGAATGGCTTCGGAAGTAATCCTCCTGACCGGCATCCTGTAAAGACCTGTGTTGTCCGGATCAAGTTCATCGATTTTGGCAGAGGAATTGGCAGGGTTTCCCTTGCTGGACTGACGATAGGTGTAAGAAAGGGCAATCTCCCGGATCATGCGCTTGACCGACCAATCGTTTTCCATGAAGTCTGCTGCGAGCCAATCGAGAAGCTGCGGGTTGGAAGGCATCTGACCCATTGGTCCGAAGTCGTCCGTGGTCGGCACGATTCCACGACCAAACATGTAATGCCATATGCGGTTGACCATGACCCTTGAGACAAGAGGGTTGTCTTTGGCCACCAAGCTTTTCGCCAAGGCAAGCCTGTCTCCGCCTTGCGAGCCGAGAGCCGTCAGGTTGCGCCCCTTTACCTTGTCCCCTTGCTTGCGGTGACTGCCCCGAACGTATACGTAACCTTCATAGTCCGTTCCCCGCCCCATGGTGGTGGCATACCTTTCGGGCGGAAGACCTTTTTCAATCGATTGGGCCTTTTTGCGAAATTCCGCAATCCGAGAAATTCCTTCCCCCCAGTCGATCAGCTTTTTTTGCTCAAGCCAATTGACGAGATCGGCTTGCTCCTGAGAAAACTTTCCGGAATCAAAGCCGACGGAAAACTCGGCTAAGACCTTGTCCATGTTGGATCCGAGAGTATTTTCAGGTCCGGTTCCTTTGGCCAAAAGGGCCCGGAGCGAATGGAATTCATGGGAACCGGGAGCGCCAACGTTGCCCGTCCTGACCTGTTCGATCTCGACAAAGGAATTTCCCTTTCCAGTAATCTCAAGGTAGCCTTTGTGCCCCTTGTACTTGTTAAGCCCGCTTATGGAAATCCAGCCTAACTGTCCCTTGGTCGACGCATTCTTGTGCAAGGTTCCCCGAAAAAGAAGGGAATTGTACTTGGCCATGTGAAAATTATCCAAGACCAAGCGCACGAAAACCTTGTCCGCGTTTAGCCTGATATGGATGCGGTCAGCCTCCAGAACGTAAAGGGGGGAGCGAAGGTTTCCGGAAAAACGGTCGGGCAAGACGGTGGCCCCAAACCGGCCGGGGGAAGAGATGAAAAACGATGGTTTCGGGGAAAGAAATTCCGCTTTTCTATCAGGGAAGGAGTGACCACTGACCTTCCAACCATCGGGTAAGGAGGGGTTTGAAAAATTGGCCAGTTCACGGGTGTTCTCAATGAATTTCACTTCCTGCTCGATACGATCCTTCCATCCCTTGGATTCCTTGGAAAATTTTCGGTTCCACTCCCCGAGCTTGGCCTTTCCGGAGAGGTTTCGGCACCATTCCATCAAAACTTCGGGATTCAAACCCTTTTCCTTGGCAAAGGACTCGACTTCTTTCGAACCGGGCAAGGTGGCTGTTTTCTTTCCCCCTGCGGACACAAGCTCATCCGCAGATTTGAGATAAAGGCTCGGCTTGAAAGCACTTAACCCGAAAGGAACATCCGATCGCAATTCATCCAAGAGCTTTCGACCGGATTTGGTAATCTCCCGCTTGGCCTCTTCCCGCTTTTGATCGAGATCAAGGGGATATTCTTGTCGCGTGCTTCCTTGCATGTAGGCTGCCAGGGAATAGTAATCTTCGTCTGAAATCGCATCGAATTTATGATCGTGACAACGGGCGCATCCGATGGTCAGGCCAAGAAAGGTTTTCCCGAAAACGTCGAGCTGGTTTTCGATCCGGTCGGCGTTGTCCTGCTTGGGGTCGGTCGGGGCGTGCACGGCCTCGTGAAAATACCAAAAACCCGTTCCGATAATGGACTCGTTGAACTTACGCTCGGCATTAAGTCTAGGCTCATCCAACAGATCTCCGGCAACATGCTCGACCAACAGTTGGTCGTACGGCAGGTCGTCATTGAAAGCTCGGATCAAATAGTCCCGGTATTCATGGGGATGCTCGAGGGGGTAATCGAATTCGTGCCCGCAAGTCTCGGCATAACGAACCAAGTCCATCCAATGACGGGCCCACTTTTCTCCGAAATGGGGACTGACCAAAAGTTTATCCACGACCTTGTCGAAGGCATCGGGATCCGAGTCGTCCAAAAAGGCTTTGATCTCATCGGTACTCGGAGGCAAACCGATCAAATCGAAATACACACGCCTGATCCAAGTTCTCCGGTCGGCGGGCAGAGAAGGCAGGATCCCCTGCTTCGCGAGAGCGGATTGGACAAAAGCGTCCAAGGGCCTGCGGACTGACTCCTTGTTTGCCAAGGACGGCGGATAAGGCTTAACGATGGGCTGCCAGCACCAATGCTCATTCCTTCTCTTTTCCAGGTTGAAGGAGGAACGGCTAACGGAACTTCCGAGCGCAGGAACCGGTTCTTCAGGCCAATAGGCCCCACCCTCGATCCAACTCTTGAAGTCACCGATCACCGAAGCCGGCAATTTCTCCTTGGGAGGCATTTCCAAATCCGGGTTCTCGTGGCTCAAAGCCTCCAGAAGCAATGGCTCGAGTCCGTCGATGGACTCGATGGCCGACCCGGAGTCTCCTCCCTGCTTGATCAGGCTAATGTGATCGAGCCTGAGGCCTCCTTTGATTTTTTTTGCCTGAGCGCTGTGGCACTCGTAGCACTTTTGCGCCAAGACCGGTCGAATCTTGCTCTCGAAAAAAGATTGCTCCTCTGCCATGGCAGTGAAACCGAAAAGGGACAGGCAAGAGATTGCCCCCATGATGAAACAAAAAATTCTCACGATGCAAATCATGTAAGTGATGTTCCCGTTAAATTTCAAAGTGTCAACTGCATGGGTTGCAAAATTGAATTTTTTCGGAAGAAAAAAAGCCAGTAAGGTAGGAACGGTTGAAAGAATTGAACGCAAAACAATCGGGCCTCGTTTAGGAAATAGGGATGAAAATCAAGCAATTGGAATCGTAGAAGATATAATATCCAAAACCAGACAAATTACCAATGGATATCCTTGACTATTGCATATCTATTTTTGACTTTTAGAGCCGACTCATGGAACCCAAAGAAAATCATTTCTCCAAGCAAGTAACCGATGCCAGACAAATCTTTTTCGGAATTCCAACAGGAACCGACGAAGATCTGCAGGTGGTGAGCGTAGGTTGCGAACGTTGTCTGCCGGAATTTTTGGTTGACCGAAAAACCTTTCCCCAAAACGCGAACAAACCACAAAACAAGGACTTCACGACCTTTGAGTTCGTTTTGGAAGGGCAAGGAAAGGTTCAACTTGGAGACGAACTCCAAGAGGTAAAGTCCGGTTCCATTTTTACTTACTCGAGAGGAGTCCCCCACCGCATTGAGAATTCGAAAAAAAACCCCATGCTTAAATATTTTCTCGTCTGCACCCATCATTCTGCCAAACAACCTTTCAAGGCAGTTCATTCGGGCAAAGCAGGTTTTTTTCAAATAACTTCAATTGGGGAGGTAATGGAATTGTTCGAATTGATTCTGAGCAATGCGAACCCCGACTCCGCAAATGCGTCATCCATTTGCAATTCTCTAGCAAGAGCTCTGGTTTTGAAGTTGTGCGAAAAAGCCAATCATTTCAGTAATGGCGGCTCTCTCGCCTGGAACACTTACAACCGCGCCCTTCAATTCATGAGAAGAAATTATTTTTCACTCAAGTCCATCGAAGAATTGGCCAACGAAGTAAACGTCGACCCCGCTTACTTATCCAGAATCTTTCGTAGGTTTCACAAGGACACACCTTACAAGTTCCTCGTTCGATTAAAAATGAGCCATGCCGCTTCGCTTCTTCTGACCACGGGCAACTTGGTCAAAAACATCGCCTTTGAACTCGGTTTCGAAAACCCGTATCACTTCTCTAGAGCCTTCAAGTCGGTTTACGGAATATCGCCCGAAAGTTTCGTTAAGCAAAGAAGACAGGAGAGAAAACCAACCTGACTCGAACCAATGAATTCATCTGAAGAACCAAAGAATAAGAGCGTTGTCATTGAATACTGCCCCGGTTGTCGCTGGCTTCTCCGATCGTCTTGGATGGCTCAGGAAATCCTGACGACTTTCGAAACGGAAATCGACGAGGTCCGTCTTCGCCCCTGCCGAAGTGAATCAGGTCGTTTCAGAATTACCTGCGAAGATGAAGTGTTTTGGTGCAGAAAAAGAGACGGCGGATTTCCCGAGATAAAAATCCTCAAGCAAAGGATCCGGGATTTCATCGCCCCACAAATGAACCTCGGACATTCCGACTGCGCAAAGTCCGGTTAGGGTAATTCCCTGGGATACTAAAGGTAATCTACAAAAAAATTGGGTTGATCTTCCATTCGACAAGCAAAGATCGCTGCTCCATTGTTCCCAACCTCTTGAATTTGGAATCCGATTGGCGATTTAGCCTATGGCGGCAACTTGACAAATCGGGTAAACTTGGCCCATGCCAACTCCATGGACAGGTATCGAGAATCTCAACACTTGGGATGAAATCAAAGATCGCCTCAGCAGCGCCCTTGCGCATGAAAAAAGCGTCCATTGCGCTCTTTGCGGGAACAGTCGTCGGCACGAAGTTCATTGAGAAAGGCAAAAGGACTATATAAGTAAGAATATCAATGAGCGAACCCGAAGAAAAAACAGCCCCGACCACCAACGTCGACTCACGTTGCCCTTCGGTCGACATGATGCATGATCGCGCTCGCCGCAGAATGCCGCGCTTTGCTTACGAATACCTGACCGGAGGATGTTTCACGGAAATTAACCTAGAACGCAATACGAAGGAAATCCGGGATATCCAACTCATGCCTTGGTACTTGAACGATTACAAAGGTTCCGACCTGAAGACCGAACTCTTTGGCAAAACCTACGACGCGCCCTTCGGCGTGGCGCCGATTGGATTGCAAGGATTGATGTGGCCGAAGGCAACTGAGATATTGGCCAGTGCCGCCTACAAGCACAACGTCCCCTTCATCCTCAGTACGGTTGGCACAGCCAGTATCGAAACCGTTGCCGAGCTGACGGACTGCAATGCGTGGTTCCAGCTTTACCACCCCACCGATGACGATCTCCGCGACAAGCTTCTCGACCGAGCGGCCGCCGCCGGGTTGCCCACTCTGGTCATCCTGGCCGATACCCCGACTTTTGGCTGGCGACCGAAGGAGATCCGCAACGGTCTTTCCATCCCGCCCAAAATGAGTCTCCGCAACATCATGCAGATGACGACCTGCCCCAGTTGGTCTTTCGGGCAACTCTTGGCCGGGATACCCGAATTCAAAACAATGAAGCCCTACGTCCCCAAGGGTCTCAGTATGAAACACCTCGGACTTTTCATGAACAAGACCTTCTCCGGGCGCTTGACCGCAGACAAAATCTCCGCCATCCGCGATCGCTGGAAGGGCAAGCTTGTGGTCAAAGGGGTCGTCAATCCCGAGGACGCTGAAAAGGCCATCAAATTGGGTGTGGATGGCATGATCGTCTCCAATCACGGCGGACGGCAGTTGGATGTCGGCCAATCCACGATCAAACCGCTCACCGCTTTGGCCGAAGAATTTGGAAGCAAGACCACCCTGATGATCGACAGCGGACTCCGGAACGGACCCGACGTGGCCAACTCCATTGCAAGCGGGGCCAAGTTCGCTTTCATGGGGCGCACCTTCATGTACGGCGTCGGTGCGCTGGGAGCCAAAGGCGGTGACCACACCATGACCATGTTGAAGCGCCAACTCCAGCAAGTCATGGAGCAAATCGCCTGCGAACGGATCGGCGATTTTCCAAAACATTTGGTCAAAAACGCTTAACCTTTCGGCGGGTAACCAAGAGGGCAAGAAGATCCCGAAATCAAAGAGCTTGGAAAGTTTCTTACTGCTATGAACTAGGAAGTGTTACTAGTCGGGGAAGGCGATAACCGGGATTGGTCTTTGTACACGGAGGATCATTCATACCCTTCCCTTATGGTTCGCTCCCGGAACAATCCATGGTCGACCTGATTGCCTTTATCAAAACCCTGAAGTAAACGAAGGGCACACGGCAGGATTTCATTGTAGATTTAAGGACGGGTTCACGCACTCGCCACGACGACGAACGCCACCGCCAATAAGCTCAATCCCGGGAGATACTGCCTATGAAGTTCTCGAAGCTTGAAATGGACTGAAGCTCTTCCCTCGCCCGGTCGCAAGTCTCGGAGGAAGCAATTCCGGTTGTCTCCGCCAAGAACAGAATATACTCCGCGACTCTTCGGGCGTAAAGGAGGCGGCCCTCGTCGCTGATTGAGTAAAACCGGCTGCGTTGACGATATCCAGCCGCCGAATGGTCGCCCAATGATTTTTTTTGCGAGCTGCCTTCCGCAGCAAGAACGTAAAGAAAGTTGTACTCGAACCAAAAGAAATGCTCGGGGCTGGGTTCCAAGGCCCCCAAGATGGTTCGGCAAGACAATTCGCTTTCGAACGCCTCGTCCGCCTTGTCGCCAATGGTCAGCCGCACGAACTCGCGAGCCATGCTTCTTTCCGTCTCGTCTTCCGCAAAGCATCCGTTTGAGGCCAATTCCACGGTAAAAGCATACCAGTCCTTCCAAAGAGCTTGATCATTCGGATCCTTGGAGCGGGACAAGGCCACTCCCATTTCATAAGTGTAACGGCCACTGGTCTTGATCTCCAAGTTACTCCCCGTCACCTCACCCACGACCTGATAATTTTCCGCCGACTTTCCGGATCCCGAATGAAAACCGATGGAAACCCCGAAGGATTGGCAAACCGACCAGATCGGCTCAACCATATTACGCAGTTGATCGTTGTCAGGATACGGAATGTTCTTTTGAAAACCAAAGGCCGGGGCTACGAAATGAACGTCCATCCCCATCTCGAAGGACAAGGCAAGCATGACGGCCGTCGTCTCCGGTGTGGTCAACCCGGGCAACTCGTCGATCGACAATTCGCGCAAGTATTCGCAACCGAGCTTGGTCGTGAAATTTTTCTCCCGGATCGCCCGGTATTTGTCATCCCTGACCTTCATTTTCTTCATCGCGGGCCAAACATAGGCAAGCAAGCCGTTGAACTCGTCTTCGGTCGGTGACAAACCCGCTTGCTCGACCCGCTTGCGAGTGGCCACGACCAACTCGTCGGGAATCTCGTCGCGCACGAAAGAAGCTTTGGCATCGGAATCCTCGGGCACTTCGGTAATGGCCAACTCGGGGGAGAGATCAAAGGTGACGTAACTGGCGAACATGCACCCGACGACCAGTTGATCCTCGCGCTCATCGAACTTGCCACCGATAGGTTGGTGGTCGGCATTGAAACTCCAAGGAATGCCAAACTTGTGAAACCCGTTCTTGAACTTGGCCAAGATGCATCCATGGGTCATCCCCTCCACGCTTTGGCCCTGGTGCCCTTCGGGTACGTCGCATCCGATGAAAGGAAACGGTACGGAATCCAGGTTGTCGGCAAGCATCTCGTCGACGTCGTAGACCAGTTCTCTGGGTATGCTGTTCTGGTTGGCCGTAAGCCCTTTGCCCAAACGACTCATGGCCCAATCCACTCCATCCCAGTGCAAGGTCGTGAAGCGGGCTCCGATGCCAAGGGTCGATTTCCCCAAATCACCTCCGGCAGTCGGAAAGGCGGTGTTCTTTTCATCCCTTTCCTGCAGAAGATTTTTGAGCCCGATCAGGTTCTCGAAACTGGCGGGGAAAAAAGCGCTTCCCGACCACTCCATCCCGTTCTGCAAAACATCCGTCTGCACCGAACCTTGATCGGAACTCAGGCACCAGGCGTGGTCTCCTTGCTCGTTCTCCACCAACACCCAATTCCCGTGCTCAGTCGCAAACGCGCTCTCGGGAAATTCTTTAATCACGCCTCCTTGTTCAACCGATCGGACAAAGGCGTTCCAATCGAGACAAAAGTCCGGACTCACACATGGGTTGTCGCTGATTCGAAGATCGTTCGAAACAAGGAACTCGTTAATTGGACTCAAGGCAAGGGTTTCGTTGTCGGATGAACTCATGGTAATTCAAGGGCAATGCACAAGCATGCCAAAATGGCGCATGGCAAGGACACCGCCAAGGCTTTTCGCCCTATGCTTTGGACGATTGCCGTCGGGCAACCGCCTTCTTGAGCAATTCGTCGGCCACCACCCCGGCAAGAATAACCGCCCCGATGATTGCGTATTCGATATGGGTTGGAATCCAATCCACCAGCACAATCATGTTGCGCAAGACCTGCATGAGCGCGGTGCCAATCACAACCCCGATTATGGTACCCGCTCCTCCTCTGAGGCTACACCCGCCCAGAACGGCGGCGGCAATGGCGTAAAGCTCATAAAAATTCCCGAAATCAACCGGTTGGGCGGAATTGACGTCGAGGACGAAAAGCAGACCGCCCAAGCCTGAGCAAAGCGCGCAAATCACATATGCAAGGATAACCATGCGATCGACGTTGATGCCACTGAAACGGGCGGCTTCCTCATTGTTTCCAAGAGCCAATAGATACCTCCCGTAGATTGTCTTGTTCAGAAAAACTCCGGCGAGAACGGCGACAACCAGCAGGAAGATACATGGCATGGGCAAATCGAAACCAAAAAGATTCACGTCTCCGGTTGCAAGTTCGCGAAGTCCCTTGTAATCGGTGCCGAAACCCTGAGATTGATCTCCCGTAAAACCACGCGTTATGCCGCGGTAAAGCAGCAGGCCGCATAGGGTTACAACAAAAGGCTGCAATTTGACCTTGGTAATTAGAATTCCGTGAATCAATCCTACCGCAAGGGAAAAGGCAATGATCGCGGCCAAGGCGACGGGGACCGAAACCCCTTGTTCGGTAAGCATCCAGGGCAAACCGCAGCCAACCAAACAAACCACGGATCCGATCGAAAGGTCGATTCCTCCCGTTATGATGACGAAAGCCACACCGATACTGATGATTCCGAAAAGAGCCGTCCGGCGAAGAAGATTCTCAAGGTTATACGAGTCCAAAAAGACGTCGCTCAGGATAGAGGTTGCCACGAAGACGAAGACGAGAAGGGACAAGATACCAAGTATTTTTTTCATAGGTTTAAAGGTTCAAGCAGCCTGCTCCTCTGCCGACGTTCCGGTCGCCAAACGCATAACGGCTTCCTCGGAAAGCTCTTCGCGGGAAAGCTCACCGGTCATTCGACCTTCGTGCATCACGAGCGCTCGGTCGGCCATCCCGAGAACTTCTTCCATTTCACTGGAGACATAGAGGATCGCAACGCCGGACTCGGCGAGTTCTTCCATCAGAGAGTAGATTTCGCTTTTCGCCCCGACGTCAATTCCGCGGGTCGGTTCGTCCAAGAGCAGGATTTTGGGTTTCATGGCCAACCATTTTCCAAGCACGACCTTTTGTTGATTGCCCCCCGAAAGATAACGAATGACTTGATCTTCGTCAGGTGTCTTTACCCGCATCGCCTTGATCATTTCATCGGAAATCCTTTTCTCCTTCCCGAAGTCGAGAAAGCCGGCTTTCTTCCGATCCCTCCTGAGGGTGGCCAAGCTGAGGTTTTCCAAAACCGTCATATCTATGACCAGACCTTGCTGCTTGCGGTCCTCTGGAGCCAAAGCGATTCCCGCCTCTATGGCTGAGATCGGGGAATCGACCTTCAAGTCCTTGCCTGAAACGCGGATGGATCCGCCAAGGGCGGGCGCCACGCCAAAAAGAGTCTCGAGCATTTCCGTCCGCCCCGCCCCGACCAGACCGGCAACCGCAACGATCTCTCCGGATGCAATCGAAAAGGTAAGTTCGTGTTGAGGATGGGCGGGAGTCCTAAGTTTCGAGACCTCGAGGGCAAGATCCCCTCTTTCTCGATCCTTGCGCTCGTAATAATCGGATAGGTCACGGCCGACCATGAGTCGTACCATAGCCTCGTGAGTAACTTCCTCACGACTTAATTCACCCGCATTTTCACCGTCCCGCAATACCGTGACGTGATCGGAAAGTTCCTTCACTTCGCCAAGACGGTGAGAAATGTAGATTACGCTCACCCCGCGGGCCCGCAAATCCTTGATCACGACAAAAAGATTCTCCGTCTCAGCCTGAGAAAGACTGGATGTTGGCTCGTCCATGATCAGAACACGGGAGTTGACCGAGAGAGCCTTGGCGATCTCCACCATTTGTTGCCGGCCGATCGTGAGGTCACCCACCAGCGTGTCGGGGGAAACGTCCAGTCCGACCATCTTGAGAAATTTTTTCGATTCTTTGCGGATCGTGGATTCGTCAATCAACCCCCCGCGCAAAGGCTCCCTGCCCAAGAAGACGTTGGCGCCCACGCTTAAGTTGGTCGCCAAGTTGAGTTCCTGATGAATCAATGAAATTCCGAGATCCAGAGCTGCCCGGGTGGATTCGATCTCGATTTTTTTTCCATCGAGCAAAATTTCTCCTTCGTCCGGTGGTTGCACGCCCGCGAGAATTTTCATCAAGGTGCTTTTTCCTGCACCGTTTTCTCCGATCAGGGAAAGGACCTGCCCTTTTTCCAAGGAAAGGTTGACCCCTCCCAAAGCACGGACGCCCGGAAAGGACTTCCCGATGCCCCGGACCGTCAACAAGGAAGGATTGCCGGAAGAAGGGTTGTCGCTCATGCAAGAAGAACAAAGATCAAGAACCGACAATCAGTCCTTCCCCAAGCGCTTCTTGAGGGTGCTCCAAAACTCATCCACGTTGCCTTTTTCGATGGTTTGGGCTTTCACGTGAATAAACTTGTCTTCCGGAAGATCCACGCCCCCCTCTTCACGCTTTTTTCCGATCAGTCCGTCAATCAAGCCCTGCCTGCGGTGTTTGGCATTGTCCTGTTCCATGCGGCCTACGAAAATCATTACCTTGCCTCCTTCGGGAAGGGCTTTTTTCACTAACTCGGCGCACATGAGACCCGCTTCGTAATTATCCATGCCGATGTAACATTTCCGGTTTGATTCGGGAGCATCCGAATCATGGGTTACGAGGTTGGTTCTTTCCGCAGCCTTGTTCAAGAGTTCGGTTTGGTTGGCGGCATCAATGGGGCTGACCGCAATGCCATCGACCTTGCGGGTCAGCAAATCCTCGATCTTATCCTTTTGATCCGTGATTCCGCCCGAGGGCATAACCACGTCGACGCTGACGTTCAAATCGGCCTGGGCTTGAAGAGCTCCTTTTTCGGCAATGGTCCAAAAGGGGGCTACGCCATTGGTCACGTAGGCGAGTTTGGCCGGATCCGGCCCTTTGTGAAGACCAGCCAGGTATTCCATCGACTTGTAGCCGTACATGTAGGGGTCCTGCGCAATCGTGCCCACCACGTGACCGTCCTGAATACCCTTGAGCGTCCGGTCGTTCTCATCAAAAGCCACGACTTTTACGGATCCAATTTTGTCCGCTTGCTCAAGAGCCTCGAGTATGAGAGGTGGGTTGTACTCGAAAAGGCCGACCATGCAGTCAATGTCAGGATGACGCGAAAGGGTATCTTCAACGTTGGCTTTTGCCTTGGCCCGGTCAAATTGATCGGTCAAAGTTCCGAGAATGACGAATCCATTGCCTTCGATGACAGCCGAAGGATCATCGCCGCTATTTTTACCACCGCACCCGAAAAGGAAGAGAAGAAGTAGAGATCCAACCCAAGAGGTTGCGAAGGAAAAGGATTTTTGAAGCTTTGAAGTCTTTGGAGTCATCATAGTGTTGAATTCGACTGGTTTTGGTTTGAGAAAAAAAGATACTACCACGGAGTGCGCCCACCGTTCACGCACAAAGTTTGCCAGGTGACGAAGTAGGCTTAATCTGAGGAAAAATAAGCAACTGAATTCCCCACGTCATCGGGCGTACCCCATCGACCCAGCGGGATCGTCTCCAGGTAAGCATCCTTCGCTTCCTGCGGATCGTTCTCATGACGCTCGGTCGGAATCCATCCGGGGGCCACCGTATTGACCGTGATGCCGAAGGGGGCCAACTCGTTCGCCATGCTCCTGCTCCACCCGATTTGCCCGCCCTTTGCAGCGACGTAAGCGCTGAACTCAGGGACGCCGCAATGAAAAACCTCGCTGGTGATATTGATGATCCGACCCCACTTGCGTTCCTTCATTCCGGGCAAAACCGCTCGTGCCAAATGGTAGGGACTCAAAACAAAAAATTCATACATCCGCCTGTAAAAATCGGCATCGTATTCCTCGATCGGTTTCTGGGGTTGATCAGGCGTGGCATTCGGAACGAGTATGTCCAACGATCCGAATTTTTCCTCCACCGCCTCAACCATGGCGGATACCTGCTCGGGATCGGAAGCATCGGCCCGGACAAGCATGGCATTGATATTTTGATCCCGGAGCTCCTTTAGGGTTTTTTCCGCTGACTCCCGGTCGTTCAAGTAATTGAGGGCGACTTTGGCACCCCCCAGTCCGAGGGTCATGGCCACACCCCGACCCAAACCACGACTGCTCCCCGTGACCAAGGCAACTTTTTGTGACAAAGAAAAACTCATGAATGCGACAGGATGATCAAAAGTATGCGGTTCTAGAAGGCTAAAATTCAAAAGCCCTTTCGTTTTTATATTTGGGGCGTAGTTGATATTTCAATTTCAAATTCTTCGTCAGTCAAGAGGCAAAAGTAAAAACTCCGGACTTTTCGCTCTCGACCTCAATCCGGTTCCTTGCATGGATCAGGCTTATGAAGACCTTTTTTGCAATCCTCTTTTGTTCCTTCTTTTTATCTCCTGCGAAAGGAAACAAGCCCACCATCGTTTTTCTTATCGCAGAACGCGAATACCAAACCGAGGAGACGCTACCGGTCTTTGCCAAAGAAAAACTTGAGGCGAAATATATCACGAGGTATTGCACTGCGGAGAAGGAAGGTTCCAATCGCCACGTTCTCAAGAATGCCGGTGCAATCGAATCCGCGCATTTACTTTTCATCAGTGTTCGAAGACGGGCCTTTTCGGACAAGACCATGGGAATGATCCGCAAGCACGTCGCGGACGGGAAACCGGTGATTGGAATCCGAACGGCATCCCATGCCTTCGCCTTGCGAAAAGAAACGCCACCCGATGGTCACGGAACTTGGGACGAATGGGACAAAACAATCATGGGAGGGAATTACGACGGGCATTACGGTCGGGGAAAACCCTGCCGAGTCGACCGTTTTCCTTCCATCCCTGATCATCCCATTCTCAAGAACCTCAAGCTTCCCTTCGAGACCCCGGCCTCGCTTTACCGAAATTCTCCCTTGCCCTCCGAATCCGTCCCACTCTTGCGCGGAACGATCGAGGGGGCTCCTTCCGAACCGCTCGCCTGGACGAACCGGTCCCCTTCAGGCGGCAAAACGTTCTACACCTCACTCGGTCACGTGGAGGACTTCAAGAAACCTGCCTTCAACAAGCTTCTTTTCAACGCCGTGCAATGGTGCCTTGAAAAAAAATAGTTTACTCGGGCAATTCGAAGGGAGGACGTTCATGCCTGAGACATCCCCGAAATTCCCCATTTTAGTGGACAAAGAAAATACTCTCAGAACTTAACTATGCGAGACGATGGACGGCCTGGTTTTTCAGCCTTCAGAGGCTTTAGGGTTTTCCAAAGCTCGCGGTCCGGTTCGCCAACCCGAACCTCGTAAGTTGCCTCTTTGTCAAACACCGGAGGGCGGTAGGAGTTGCTCCTGATGCGCAGGGCATAAACCAGTTTCCCCTCGGAGTCCTTGACCTGAATGACCGGGTTCTTCATCCCCGTGATCTCGATGTTCGGCAGATGTGCGACCGGTTCCCGTCCATAGTTATCGGTATAACGTATGGTCTTGGGCCAACCTGGAAATTGATCGGTCGGCTTGGGGTTGGCGGCATCGATAAGCAATCGCCAGCATTCCATGGTAATCGATCCGGTTTTCGTATTGAAGCGAGCGATTCCAAAACCGGAAGCCTTGTCATGGAGTGTGGCAAGACGGCCCTTGCGGTTCTGGGCCGCAGGATTGCCGATTGCAAAGACGGAAAGTTTGTTGGCCAGGCCATCTTTGTATTCCCCCGTGTTGGGAAGACCGGGCTCGGGACGGTTGCGAACGGGACGGCCTTCCTTGTCCGGTAGCCATGATCGGGGGTAACCGGCTGCAATGCTGGGCACGCAAAAGGAAAAACCAGCGTCCCCCCAATCGTCGATCCCGTGCCTAACGATGGAGGCCAAGTGCTGGTCGCCGGCATAATGAAAGACAAAGCCACGCCTAAGCTCTGCCAAGGCGCGATTTCGTCCGGCTTGGGGCCAACCGTTGCTGTCCAGGTCCGCCACCAGGTACTGTTGACCTCCACCATGATAATTGGCCAAGTTGCAAAAAATAGTCTGAGAAAGGGCGACTTTCAAATCCGTCCCCTTCCAATCCCCCGCAAAGTGCCGGAGAAATCTCAACTGCCTGCCCCCCAAAAGAACCAAGCCTTCCTTGTCCACGGAAGACGGATCAAATTCAGGATCGTTCACGTGATCGGGCCTTCCTTTCCAGTAATTCACCTTGCCCTCTGGTCCCGACTTGAATTTGCGGTCTTCCAAAATGGCAAAGCCCACCCTACCATAGATCATGTCGCCATAGTAAACCCCGATTCCACGCTCCACGGGAGTGGGATCAAAGGGTGCGGGATGATGATCTGTCTGAGTTCGCTGTACTGCGTTTACGAAATCCTCGTGCATCGCGTAGCCACCTTGAGAATGCCCCTTGATTCCACCGCAATCCCGCCCCGATTCTCCCCAGATATTGCCTTGGTAAACATCGTGATCGTCAGGCAATGCAATGGTCGGACGCTCACGCATCAGATCCCGGAACGCCCAGCCCCAAAGATAAATTTTTCGCAGGTAGTTGAGCACCGCCAAGTCAACGGGACTTCGATGAATCCCATACCCGCCCACGTCCTCGTAGATTTGGTCACCCGAAAAAAAGAGGACGTCCGGGTTCACGATCCGAACGTTTTCCACCAGCTTGGAATTGGGAAAAGCGGTGGCCTTGTTCCCGGTGAATCCGGCCACCACGACTTCCTTCTTGTCAACCGGGTCCTTCCTGATCACACCCTCGAAATACCTTTCCTTGGCTGAGCCATCTTTCTTCCGGTCTTCAAACACAACACGATAAGCAACGTCCCTTGAATCGTCCCATTCCTTGACTCGAAAGGTCGCGGTTCTGGACAAAGGATCGATTTGGGCGACCGCTTGCTTCGTCCACTTCCCCGATCCGTCCTTGGCATCAAGACGGACCGAATTGGCTTCCTTTTCTCCCAAGGGGGGCATTTGAGCGGTCAGGGCTAGCGTTCCCCGGCTCAAGGTGTGCATGGCATAAAGGATCGGACCGAAGGCAAGATCGGGCCGGGCTTTCACCATCCCTCCTTTTGCTTTCCATTCGGAAAACCAGAAGCGGGACAACTTCCCCCCTCCCTTCGCATTCGATTGTGGGTCTATATTGCAGCCAATGGCCACGTTCCCGGCCAAAATCTCGCTCTTGATCATTCGCGAAGAAAGACGGGTCAGTTCTTTTCCGGTTCCCCCTTCAAGAGCCGACAGGTGAAGAACGTGAAACCCTTTTTTCTTCGATGGGACAGCCTCCAACTTCAAGGTAAAATCCTCGAGTGAAGACACAGCGCCTCTTGACTCCTCTTTCCCGATGAACAATTTCCCATTCGTCCTCACACCGACCGCCATTCCCTTGCCCATGAGCAGGCTGGCCCGTGGGTCACGGGTTTCCTGATCGATGACTCCGACCAAAAATCCGGCCGAACCTCTTTTTGTTTTTTCCTCCACCCCCATACGGACGGAAAGAACAAACGAAGCAGACGGATCATCTGAATTCAGTCCATAGGCGAGCAAGTGAACGTTGCGGTTCGCTCCGTTGCGCGCGCATACGATGCGACCATCCCGAACGAGCCAGTCCTCCATCGGATTGGCCCAATACTCTTCGCCCAACCACACACGGTCGTGGGTGTTCTTGAAGTCACTGGAAAACTCACCGGCATGAAGAAGACAAGGGAAGCAAAGAAGAAGCAGGAGATACGAGGATTTCATGGTTTTGGCCACTGGTTCAAGACAAAGGGGGAACGGGTCACTTTCCGTAAGCAAAAGAGGGAACACCGGAGACACCCAATCCGTCCACCACGAAAACCATGCCCGCATTCGGTTCCTCCAAGGTCTTGTGCAAACCGGTCGTTACGAAGAGGCGCTCGAGATTCGGCCCGCCAAAGGCGCAAGCAGTTGTCTCCACGCATGGAAAGTCAACTTGGCCCAGGAGGTCTCCGGACAAAGGATCGATTCGGAGAACCGTTCCGCCATGGCACATGGCCACCCATAACTTGCCGGCGGCATCTATGGTCATCCCATCCGGCGAGCCTTCCCATCCGGCCATTCCGGTATCAACGACCAAGGACGGTTCTCCCAACGACCCCGTTTCATTTTCGAATGGATAGGCCAGAATCTTTTTGGTCGGCGTGTCGATATAGTACATTGCGCTTGCTTCCGCGTTCCAACAAATCCCATTGGAGTTCGTAACGCCCGGCACCTTCAAGCTCAAGTTCCCTTGCAAGTCCAACATGTAAAGGTTGGCGTCCCCGGTCTTCTTGACCGTACTGATCGTACCCGCCCAAAACCGTCCGGACGGATCGCACTTGCCGTCATTGAATCGATTCTGCGGACGCTTGTCCGCCTCGGGATCGGCCAGGTTGGTTTTAGTACCCGAGTCCGGATCGAATGAATAGATTCCCGAGTCTCCCGCGCAAAGAAAGCCTCCTTCTTGCATCGGGACGACGGTCCCAATGCGCTCGTTCATCTCCCAGGTCTCTTCGCTTCCCGTCTCCCCATTGAGACGGATCAGGGCGTGACCCTCGATGTCTACGTAGATCAAGTGCTCCTGCCAAAAGATCGGCCCCTCTCCCCATTGGGAGACACGAGAACCGACGGGTTTAATCATAATGGATTTGTTCATGCTTCTTTATTGGTCGCCCCGCTCACCGCTTGCAACCAATTCCTTGCGATCAACTCATGCCCCTGGGGCAGAGGATGCACTCCGTCCCAAATCCAATGCTCACGAGAAACTTCTTCGGCGGCTTGATCAAATATCTTTTGAGTCTCCAGGTGAACGGCTTTGAATTCACGAGCCAACCGGTTGACGATTTCTCCAAGCTTGTCAATTTCTCCCCACCAACGCTTCCATACGTCATCAGCCGACAATCTCGTCATCCGTAAAACGAATGGATCCATTAACACGATGCCCAAGTTCGGATTTTCCTCCCGGCTTCGTTCGACAAGGAAACGGTAATCCTCTTCCCATTTCCGGAAGTCCAAGGTACTTCGTTCACCACGACTCACGTCGTTCACGCCAACTAAAATACTCAACCAGTCGGGCTTCAGGTCGATCGCATCCTTCTCCCAACGGGCCTTCAGGTCACTGACTTTGTGACCGCTCATCCCTCGATTGTAGACATCCAACTGCACTTCGGGCATGTCTACCCCCAAACGCGCAGCAATGAGGTAGACGTAACTGTGACCTAGATAGTGGTTGCGGTCCTTTTGGTTTCTGCCCCATTTCATGTCGGTGATGGAATCCCCTTGAAAAAGAAGGCGGGCCCCTTTCTTGAACTTGGGAAGGCGATAATCATAACCGGCAACGGACAACGGACCGGACCGGGACGCTTGGGCGCTCGAAGCGGATACGGCGGTGAGGGCAGTGGCGCAGGTGGCGCCGCGCCCGAGAAAAGATCGGCGGTCAAGCATCGTGGGGTTATCGCGTTTGAAAATCAACGAATCGTTAAAAGGGGGCGGATTCTCTTCCAATATTCAACAAAGGCAAATGCGAAATTCAGAAAGAAGAAAATCCTCCTGCCTGAGAATAGCTCGTAAATCAGGGATTACGTTCGAAGTTCCACTTTTCGGGAAATTGCAAATCAACACCGCGAAAACCAATGCGGAAACCAGACAGGCAGAGTGAAATTACTTAAGAATGGCAAGGTAAGAAAATTTGGTGTCCCAATCTCTCCTTATGGCTTCCTCCAACTCAACCAAATTCGTTTCCTTGATACCCATTCTCTTTAAGAGTTTAGGACCGGGAGGGATAAAAAGAGAATGACCGCTGTTTCCGAACTTCATCTTGTTTACAAGGGAGTTGGACAGGTAGACAACGTCAACCAACTGATGAATGTCCGGATCTTCCAAATCGGTTCTATCCTCGGGTAATTCGGTATGGTGCCACCGTATGGACTGAGACAGTTCAAAGGGCATTTCCCACTTCTCCGCGATCAGGGCACCCAAAACGTCGTGCTTGAGCAAATTCCTCGCAACCTCCATTTCATAGAGGGTCATTTTTTTTCTTTTCGCGGACAAGAGTTCTTTGCTGAAACTCATGGCATCGAAGTGGATTTTGGCAACTTTGCCCACGTCGTGAATCAAGCCACAGGCATAAGCTTTGTCATTGATTTCAAGCTCCAAAAAGTCACTGATGACGGAACAACCGAGGGCGACCCCCACAC
>JAYOII010000006.1:0-3549 GCA_038118685.1 Opitutia bacterium | reverse complement strand
AAAGGCAAGACCGAAACGTTCATGATGATCTTTTGAACGTTTTCAAAACCGAGTTTGTGAATCGCATCGTGGATTGAAGTGATCCTTTTCTCGCCAGGCTCGAGAAATTCGCCTTTGTTGACGACTTTAAGGATCTCCAAACTGATGGACTGATCGATTCGAATCTGCTCCTCTATCTGATCCAAAGTTATGTTCAGGTTACCCAAGGTTTGAATCAAATCATCCAAAATCTGAGGAAGACTGGGCAGATTGTCCCCGAGACTCTCAATGATATCTTCGTAGGTAGCTTCCTTTTTTTTCATGCTTTCCCAGTCTATTAGATCAAATAAAACCTAGTAAAATAGCTTCTCCAAAGATTCAAATGTAAAAAACTTCATCGAATGCCACTCCGCAAAGATTATTTTTTCCACGACTTGCGAAAAAATTCCATGGCCAAGTCACCCGCGCTCACCCCCTCGGGCAATACGGACAGGCCCGAATCCTTGACCCCGTAGGCGGTGCAGTCGACACCAAGTAAATTGCATTTCTTCTTAACGAAAAGGGCGTTGTCAGGGTGATGAACCCGATCGTTCCGATCCGAACTGTTGTATACGAAAACAGGTGGTCCGCCCTTTCTTAAATAGGGAATGGTTAGCAACGGGGTGCCCATAGGTTGCTGGATCGAAAACAGGGAACGAATTCCCAAATCATGGGCATGCCCTACGTAACAAGTGATGAGGGCTCCGGCGGAGACACCCGAGACCGAAATTCTCTTGGGATCAAGGTTGTACTTCGCAGAGTTGGACTTGAGGAAACGGATTGCCTCGGCGCAATGATTCATGATCTTCAGGTAGTCCTGCCCCACTTGTTTAAGATAGGGATAATTGACGCTCGCAAAGGCAACTCCTCGAGGATGGTATTTGCGTAACGTCGAACTGCGGTGAAAGAGGGCTTTGTCTCCGAACTTAAAACCTCCACCATGGAAGTATACAACCAAAGGAGCGGACTCCTTGCCCTTGACTACCCACAAGTCCAGCGTACTGCGTTCATACTCCTTGCTATATCGCAGGTCCGGGTGAGTGGGTGGAAGTTGCTGACCAAAACAAATCGGACAAAGACAAAACAGAAACAAAAGAATTGCGGCGATTCGGTTCATATGGGTTCTCACTCGATAAAAATGACAGGAGTTCCTTAACAAATCTCAACCCAAAAGCAAAGTGACGTTGTCATTCTTCAAGGCTAATTCCCTGTCTTGGGTTTCTTTTTCCTTTGTTGAGGTTTCATTTTGAGACCGACCGTCTTGGCCAACTCTCCCCAGCGTGTCTTCATTTGCAACACCCGGTCAGGAAACTCGGATGCAAGGTTTCTTGTCTCCGTGCGATCCCTGCTCAAATCATAAAGCTGCCAAGGGTCATTCTTGCGTTGAACGAGTTTCCAAGAATCCTCCCGGAGAACTTGCCAGGAACCGTATTGAAAGAAGAGAGGGTCTTCACGCTCGATCTTCTCGCCGGAAAAGGTAGAAACGAGGCTTACGCCATCCAAGCGGGGAAGATGCTTCGGGTACCTTGCTCCATCACCTGCCAATTCCATGAAAGTAGGAACGAAATCGATCAGGTGGCAAGGCTCGCGACAAATCGAGTTGGGGGGCAACTTGATCCCATCCGGCCAATGAGCGATCATGGGCGTGCAGATGCCTCCTTCAAGTCCCTGCACCTTCCATTTTCTAAAGGGACTGTTGGTCGCATTGGCCCAAGATTGACCAATCGCTTCAAAGGAACCCACGCTCCCCCAAGGGGCTTGCGCATTCTTTTCCCCTCGCCCCGGCCTCTCGTGACTGGATCCATTGTCGACCAAGAAAAGGATCAGGGTGTTTTCCAGCTTTCCAGTTTCACGCAACTTGGCGACCAAGCGACCGATATTTTGGTCCATGCGGTCCACCATCGCGGCATGAATCTGCATCCGCAAGGCCTCTTCTTTTCTTTCTCTTGGAGAGAGGGCGGACCAAACCTTGTGTTCCGCTTCGCTCAGGGGGGCCACCTCCTCGTCAAACAAACCGGAGGCCAATTGTCTTTCGTATCGGGCTTTCCGAACCGCTTCGTAACCGGAATCATATGCCCCCTCGTACTTTGCGATGTCTTCGGGATGGGCATGCAAAGGCCAGTGCGGCGCATTGTACGCCAAATAAAGAAAGAACGGATCATCGGCCCTCTCCTTTTAAGCCAGCCATTCAAGGCTCCAATCGGTAAAGGCATCCGTGGCGAAAAAGGCCTTGGGCGGCTGGTACGGCTTGACCAACTTCTTGTCGAAGGCCCAGGTATAAACGGCTTTCCAACCCGGCGCATCCTCTCCTGCCCTCGGCTTGTCTCCGGGATTCCAAAAGTTGATCGCACCACCCAAAAATCCGGAAAAATGATCGAACCCTCTTCCGTGGGGGCTGAAACTCGCATGGTGCTTGCCGGACCACCAGGTCCGGTAACCGGCCGGCTTGAGGATTTCTCCGATCAGGGCGGTGTTGCTGAAATCCCGATCGCTTCGATGGTGATAGAGCCCGGTAAGAAGACTAATACGAGTGGTCCAGCACTTCGAAGTATTGTAAGCCTGAGTGTAACGAATTCCGTTCTTGGCCAAGCGGTCCAAGTTGGGCGTCTTGATCTCCCCGCCGTAGCAACCAAGATCGGAATAGCCCATGTCATCGGCCATAATAAGAACCATGTTCGGACGATTAGCTGCATGACAAAAGGAAGCAAGAGTCGACAAAAGAAGAAAAGTTGGGAAAAGAAATCGCCTCACTTTACTTGCTTGCTCCTTTCCCGATTCCACTTTTTCGCAATCGTTTCAACAACTCCTCCGCTATCAGCGGAAACTCCTCGGCGACGTTTTCGGTTTCCTCGGGATCCTTGGCATGATCATAGAGTTCCAAATACAAGGGTTCGGACTCAATATTTCGATAATCCAACCAAGCGACCAACCGGTGACGGTCCGTGCGCAGGGAATATCCCATGAGTTGGTTCTCGAAAAGATCGCGGTCCCATGATTTCCCTTGCTGCTTGATGATTTTCCTTTCCACCTCCTCAATCAATGGTCCGAAGAAAGTTTGGCGCATTCCCGCAGAAAGCGGATTGGCCGCCCATTCACGAAGGGCGGGGTTGGGAAACTGACTGATCGCATGCTTTTTCCATTTCCTTGTCGGATCGTCCAGAAGCGGAACGTAACTTTCGCCGGCCAAATGAGCGGGCTTGGGCAAGCCGGCCAACTCGCACAAGCTCGGGTAGATATCAAGCAACTCGACCAGTGCGTCGGTTGACTGTCCCCGCGCCTTCATTTTTGGGGTCCACGCGATCAGAGGTACGCGCGTTGAGATTTCGTAATTGGTCGCCTTTCCCCAAATCCCCATCTCTCCCAAATGCCAACCATGGTCGCCCCAAACCACGATCACCGTATCGTCACGAATACCGGCTTCTTCCAAAGCCTCGAGCATCATGCCGATCTGAGCATCGACGTAGCTGACGCAAGCATAATAGCCATGCAAAAGGGTTTTGGCTAATTCCGGGCCAATGGACCCTTTCTTGG
>JAYOII010000005.1:0-26239 GCA_038118685.1 Opitutia bacterium | reverse complement strand
CCGACCAAGCCTAGAGTCTCGCCGTGACGGATGGACAGATCCACTCCATCCACGGCCTTTACGGAACCGGTCTGACGATAAAGAATGCCCCCTCTGACCGGAAAATGCATCTTCAGCCCCTCCACCTTGAGGATTGGCTCTTCCTTAGATATTGGGTTGCTCATGTTTCAGGTACATTCGGAACAGTTTTCAAGGAAGCGGCCGCCTCCCAAGTCTTCGTAGGCAGGGCGTTTGATCAAGGTATCTCCCGTGCGGCCCATGCGTTGGCAAAACCGGCAACCCTCAACGAAATCCTGAATGGAGGCAACCTGCCCGGTAATGGTCCTGAGCTTGCTTTTGCGTTCGTTGGTCAAACGTGGAATCGAGGACAACAGGCCTTTGGTGTAGGCATGTTTGGGTTCGGCGAACAAGTCCTTCACGGAAGCCCGTTCGACAATTCTTCCCGCGTACATCACCACCACCTCGTCGCATTGCTCGGCAATGACCCCGAGGTCATGGGTGATGAGCAAGGTCGCCATGCCCCGCTCCTTTTGCATCTCGGACATGAGTTCCAAAATTTGAGCCTGCACCGTGACGTCGAGAGCGGTAGTCGGTTCGTCGGCGATCAGCAGGTCCGGATCGCAACACAGGGCGATCGCTATCATCACCCTTTGGCGCATGCCCCCCGAGAGTTGATGAGGATAATCGGAAATGCGCCTGTCGGGGGAAGGAATGCCAACCGCATCAAGCAGTTCAACCGCCTTTCGGAGAGCTTCTGCCTTGGTCAAATCACGATGGAGCAGGAGAGACTCGATGATTTGCCTTCCCACCCGCTGGACCGGGTTCAAGGCGGCCATCGGTTCTTGAAAAACAACGCCCACGTCGTTCCCCCGAACATCATACATCACCTCCGGTTCGGCACCGCGCAATTCCCGGCCCATGAAGCGTATGCTCCCTTCCAATATTTTCCCGGCCGGTTTGGGCAAGAGATCGACGATGGACATGGCGGTTACCGTCTTGCCGCATCCCGACTCGCCCACGATACCCAGAGTGCGCCCTTTTTCCAGCTCGAAGGACAGGCCGTCTACTGCCTTCACCAGACCACGCTCGGTGTCGAAGCCCGACTCAAGGTTCTCAATCTCCAACAGATTGCTCACCGCCGTTCTCCTTCCGACTCGGCAGTGATCCGGTATCTCTGCTTGACTGCCTGCACCTCGGGGAACTTTTCGCCGGATCTCCTCGCCTCTTCGGTTTCCTTTTTAAGATCTCCGTCTATCCAATAGACGTAGCTCTCGAAGGGCACGTAAGTTCTGGGTGGGCAAAACTCGGTGAATTCAGAATCAGGCCAACGAACCCAACGCCAACACCCGACCCTCGCGAACTCAGTCATGTAGCCAGGCACGTAGACCCCCGAGTCATGGATGATCTGCTGCATTTCATGAGCATACTCCTCCAGCTCGTCCTCGGTCCGGGCATTGCGGAAGGCCACCGCCAATTGATCCATTCGCTCGTCCGCAAAAGAGAACACGTTGTTGGTGTTGTGCTTGAGGTTGCCCTTGTCGTCGAAAGCGTTGCTCGAATGAAAATACTCATAGTAACGCGGATAAGGCGGCTGGAATCCCCAGGCGGAAAAGACGGCCTGATGTTTCTTCTGCATCTCCTTCTTGTAGACCACGGTATGGTCAAGTCCATCGAGAATGAACTTGAGTCCCGCCTTGAGAGCCTCCTCCTTGAGTATGCCCATCATCTTGGCCCGGACGGGAATGTTGGAAAAAGTCAGAGCCACTTCCAGACGCTCCCCGTTTTCCTTCATCAGAATGCCGTTTTCATCCTCCTTGACGTAACCGGCCTTCGCGAAGTACTCGCGAGCCTTGCCGACGGAAAAAGGGCGGGCCATGATCTCGGGGTTGTCGAAACGTCCGTAACCCTTGGTCCAACCGGGCAGGCGGGAAGCGTCCCCCCGGAAAATCACGTCGATCACCTTCTGCCAGTTGGTGGCATGACTTATGCCGAGGCGCACGTCATGGTCGTCAAGGGGCGCCTGAGCGCAATTAAGGTAGAGGGACCAGGGAATCCGGGGGAACTGGTTGTACCAAGTGTAACGCTCGACGTATCCGTCGAATACGGGAGGCATTTCCGATTTTTGGTACCAATACTCGGGCAAAGTTATGGGGAAGTAATCGATTTCCCCGGCCCGGAAAAGCTCCCATGCCTTGGAGCGATCCCTCACCACCGTATAGCGGATACGGTCCGCGTTGAAACGGTAACGGTAGAATTTCTTGTCGGCGGCCCACCAGTCGTCCACTCTGCTGAGAGTGATGGAAACACCCTTGACCAAGTCCTCCGGCTTGACCGTATAGGCGGCGGTAGTGGGCGGCACTCTCCATTGATAGCGCTCCTTGTAATCGGGGCCGTATCCTTTGTAAAAGTGAGGAGCCGAGGGAGGCAAGCTGGCGAAGTAGGCGAGCTTGGGTTTGGGCTCGGGAAGAGAAATCGCAATCAGGTCATCGCCATACAGAGTGAATTGGGACCACTGCTCCCGAATGTACTGTTTGAACCAAGGGGTGACCACGTTGTCCGAGGCGCGCAGGTATACCCACCACATGAAATCCACCGCCTTCACGGGGACGCCGTCGTTGTACTTGGCATCGGGATCGAGGCGGAAGAAAACAGTTTTCCGGTCGGAACTCAAGGCCCATTCCTTGGCCACCCCCGGCATAATTTCTCCGGTCCCGGGGTGAAGCTCAACCAGCGCGACCTCCACGTTGTCATACAGTTCTCCCCGGAAAGAGTTGTTGGAATTCGGGCCGAAAGGACGGATCGTGGGAGGGAAGGAAGAGATGAAGTAGCGGAACGCGCCGCCCTTTTTCGATTCCGGATCACCGATATCCGGCTGTTCCGAGCCGTTTTTCCACTCAAGATCCTCAGGCAGATCAGCCTTCTTCTTGAACTGAAAGTAGTCCCCGATCTCGAGCCGTGAACGCATGCGGACAAGGAGCTTGGTTTTGGACTCCTTGGTTTCCTCGAGCTTTTTCTTGCGGGCAGGGTCCTCTTCGGTGGCTATTTCCTCTTCCAATTTTTCAAGATCGGATCCAATCTCCTCGACCTGCTTGCCAAGCCAGTCGCGGACATAGCGGTTGTATTCCGGATACCACTTTTGAAAATCGGCCTCCGAGGCCGCTTCTTCCCCCGGGGGTTGACAGCTCTGAAAAAACAAGAGGGCCAAGAGGCAGGCCGGTATGAGGACGCTCGGGTTCATCTCAACGGTAATAACTGAATTTCTTCGGGTCGAAGGCCTCCCGCACAGCCTCCCCCACGAAGGTGATGAGGATAAGCAGACCAACCAGAACAAGGAAGGCCGAAGTAACCAGCCAGGGAGCGGAAAGATTCTCCAGTCCGTCCCGCAAAAGCTGTCCCCAGGTTGCGTATTTCGCGGGCAAACCAAAGCCGAGGTAGTCCAGGGAGGTCAGAGCCAGCACGAGGCTGGAAATGGAAAACGGAACCAAGGTCACGATAATCGCCACCGAGTTGGGAAGGAGGTGACGGAAGAGAATCCTCGGGGTCGAGGCTCCGATGACCCGGCTTGCCGCGATGTAGTCGCGGGCCTTCTCTTTCAGGGCGGCCGTACGCATCAGGTAGGTCATTCCCATCCAACCGAACAGGAGAAGTATCCCTATGATGATCCAGAGGCCCGCGGTTTCCTTGAGGCCCTCTGGAATGGCCGTACTGGCGATCATCACCACGAAAAGGAAAGGAATGTTGGAAAGGATCTCGATCAGCCTTTGTACGATCAAGTCGAAGGCTCCCCCGAAAAAACCCATGAGAAGGCCAATCGAGATGCCGAGGGCATAGACCAAAGGAATATAGACCAGGGCGGCCTTGAAGTTTACTTGCAGGCCGCCAAAGAGGTAAGCAAGGACGTCGTAGCCCTTGGAACTCGTTCCAAGCAGGTGAGTTTGACCTTCTCCCATGGTTGGAGGTGAAGGCGGGAAATGAACCTGCCTGAGCCCACTCGATTCCAAAGCCAAAAAAGGAGCCAACTCTCCTTTTCCGTTCCAAGACTCCGAACCCGGCGCAAGTTCTCCTTTCTCATAGAGGGCCCCGTAAATGCGGTTTCTCTCCTCGTCCCATCCATCTGCGGGACCATCCTTGAGACCGTCCCGAAAACGAAACCGCAAATGCATGCGCTCGGGACGCGCCAGGTCGTAGACTTGGGATGCCAATCCGGAGAACGGTTGGCCCCCCACCGTGGCAAAGCCGTCGGAAGAAACGTCCAGGGCAGTCGAAACCGCGGTCACGGTGTCCCCGGTGGAAGCATAGGGCAGGAGAGGCATGAGAACCCAGTCTCCTTCCCCGGCATCGGAAAACCTTCTTTGCAAATCCCGGTAATCGGGTGGACTTTGGGCCTCTTCACCCGTCAGGCCGAAAGCTTCACCTTTTTCCAATTGACGGGAAAAAGCAGGCCAATGCCATTCGCCGTCCCGCTTGACGATCAAGGCTTCGTTGCCGACCAAAAGATGGTCGAGGGAAGCCACCGCGGCCAAGGCAAGGATCACGATAAGCGAGTGATATCCACGCTTGATGGACTTGAAACGCTCTATCCGGCGCAAGGTGATCGGGGTGAAGGAAAAACCCCTCGCGAAGGCGATCTCGGAGAAAATTCCCAGAAGCAAAAACAAGGCGGTGACCAGCCAACCAAACCAAGGAAAGATGGCGCCTCCCTCCAGATCCAAGCCCAAAAAACCGACCCCACGGCTGAGCGTGAAAGGGAAGCGGACGGTTGGAAACTCAATGGCCCAAATCTCGCCCACGGCTCCAAGAAGAGCCCCCATCCAAAAAAGTCTGCCTAAGAAGCGTAGCACGAGTCGGTCAGTTGAACTTAACCCGCGGGTCCACCATGGCCACGATCAGGTCGGAAAGGATGTTGCCCAAGACAAGGAGGAAGGCGGCTATGGTCAGGGTTCCCATGATCACCGTTTGATCTCTGCCCAAAAGAGCCTGATACTGCAGAAGCCCAAACCCCTGAATATCGAAAACGGACTCGATGAGGATACTCCCGCTGACCAAGATGGTAATCAGTTGTCCGAGGGTGGAGGCGATGGGAATAAACGAATTGCGGAAGGCATGCTTGAAAACGGCGCTTCGGAACGACACGCCTTTGGCGACCGCCGTCCTCACGTAGTCTGCGGCCAAGTTGTCCATGAGGTTGTTCTTCATCATCATGGTAAGCCAGGCGAAGCCGCCCACCACGTAACAGAGCAGAGGCAGCGCGGTGTGATGAAGCAGGTCGACGAACTGGTCCCATGTCCCCATGTCGTCGAAATTCGGGTCGGTGAGCCCGAAAAGGGGAAACCATCCTCCCCTCGCCCCCAGGTAGACCAACATAAGAGCGCCAAGGGCGAAACCGGGAATGGCATACCCCACGAAAATAAGAACGGAGGTCAAATTGTCGATCATGGTGCGATGCCGGATCGCCTTGAGGATCCCGAGCGGAAGACACACCCCGTAGGTAATGAGGGCAGTCAAGATTCCGAAATACAAGGCAACGGGAATCCGCCCTTTGATCAGGTTCCAGACCGGATCCCCGAAATCGGTTGATCTTCCGAGGTCTCCCTGGAGCAAACCGGCAAAACGGGTCTTGTATACGATGGCTCTGTCATCGTAATTCCGAGGAGCCTTGGAAAGGTCCTCTCCCGATCGGCGGGACCATCTTTCCTGTCTGTCAGCCGCCGTTTCAAGACGAACTTCCCAACCATCCGGGGCAATCGGCCGGTTATTGTCCAAGTAGGTTGCAGAAGTCACCACCGCCCCCTTGCGGCTCACCTTCGCTTGCCTGCCACTGCCCTTGAGCAAAACCAAGGTGTTATTCGAATCGCCGACAAAATCACCCCCGACCTTGTCCTTCCCCAGCTCCCTGAATTCCGACTTGCTCAGGCGGCGCTCCCGGGGAAGAATTCCCAGCCATTGCAGATAAGCCTGAATGATTGGCTTGTCGAAACCGTATTCCTCCTCCAGTTCCTCCACCTGCTCCTCGCTCATCCCTCCTCCGATTTGGCCACTTGACGAGCCACCTCCCTCGGTCGCTTTTTGGGCTTCCTGCAAGGCTCGCTCCATCGGTCCGCCCGGAACGAAGCGCGTGATGGTGAAGACAAGCAAGGTCACGCCAAGCAGAGTCGGCGGAATCAAAAGCAACCTTCTGATGAAATAATCTCGCATGTCGAAGTTCTATACCTATACGCCCGAATCAATTGATCAAAGACAAATCTTCATCTTGCCGAACGGTTCCATTTCCCTTTTCTTGAATTGAACATGTCCTTTTCTTCCATTCCGGCAATTCTGCGGATCCTGCGGATTCACAAGATTCCTCGCGAACCCCTGCGAGGCGCGCTGGCTATCTTCGCCTGTTGCTTCCTTTGGTCATGCGAGTCGCGCAGCAGCGTGGAAGTGGCTTCCGAGGAAGGGATTCTCATCATGGGGAACAGTGGTGAACCCAAAGGACTGGATCCGCATATCGTGAGCGGCGTTTTGGAGAGCAACGTGATCCGTTCCCTTTTCGAAGGTCTGGTGGAGGCCCATCCCTCCAAAGACGGAGTTGCCTTGCCCGGCGTTGCCACCAAATGGTATCCCGTTAACGAAGAACAGCCCGACGAATGGGTTTTCGAACTTCGCAAGGATGCCCGGTGGTCCGATGGAAAACCTCTCACCGCGCAGGACTTTCTCTTTTCCTTTCGCCGACTGCTTACCCCTGCCCTCGCATCCGACTATTCCTTCATGCTTTATTATATCAGGGATGCCGAGCCCTATCACAAGTCCCAGCGCTCTTATCTCCTTTCGCGCAACGACGCCAACTTTAGCAAGGAATGGTGGGACTCGCTCAAAGAAATTGACTTCGGGCCAAACGAAAAGGCAGCGGAAGGCTCGTTCAATTTTATCGGGCTCGACAAACTGAGCGCAAGCCAACTGGAAAACCTTTTGCACAAGCCCGATCTTTTCCAATGGCCCGAAAGCGTTTCTCTCGAAATCCGTCGCAAGCTCATTAAAAAGAACCTCGATTTTGAGAAAAGCAATCGGGAAAAGCTCGGGAAAGACCAATTGAAGGACCTTTGGCCACTCATTGACTTCGGAGCTTCCGCGCCCGACGATCATACTTTGAGGGTGGAACTCAATTCGCCCATCCCTTTTCTGCCCGAAATCACCAAGCACTACACTTGGTATCCCGTGCCACGACATATCGTATTGAAGCACGGAAAAATAGGAGACCGCTTCACGGACTGGACCAAACCGGACAACTTGGTCTGCAACGGAGCTTTCGTTCTCAAGTCATGGAAGTTCAACGATCACATTGAGGTGACCCGCAACCCGCTTTACTGGGACAAGGAAAACGTCGGCATAAACGGGGTGCGCTTTCTCCCCATCACCAACCTCTACACGGAGGACCGGATGTATTACGACGGTCAGATGCACGTGACTTATACCATTGCCCCGGAGCTCATCGAGCATTCACGGGAAAACTACCCCGAGCACGTTCGCAGCGAACTTTATCTCGGAACCTACTTCATTCGGACCAACGTATCCAACAAGCCCTTCACTGATCCCAGAGTGCGCCTTGCTTTCTCTCTTTCGCTCAACCAGAAATCCCTGATCGACAATGTTCTCAAAGGCGGCCAGAAACCTGCCGCCGGGCTGGTGCCTCCTTTCGGCGACTACCCGGCCTCCGACGTCGTTGCCTTTGATCCCGAGCTTGCCCGCAAATTACTCGCCGAGGCCGGTTACCCGGGCGGAAAAGGTCTTCCTGACATGGAATTCCTCACCACCGACAAAGAGTCTTCCAAGATGACGGCCGAGGCCTTGCAAGCCATGTGGAAAGAACACCTTGGAGCCACCATCAAAATCAAGCAAATGGAGTGGACCTCGTACATCACCGCGATGTTCGACAAGGATTACGATTTGGCCGCCGGTGGCTGGATAGGCGATTACATGGATCCTCTGACTTTTCTCGACATGTGGATGAAGGATGGAGGGAACAACCGCACCGGTTGGCACAACGAAGAGTTTGAGGACATCCTCGGCAAAGCCGCTCAAACGGGTGATCCGTCGAAACGTTACGCCCTGCTCGCCCAAGCCGAGGCTCTCTTTCTCCGGGAACGCCCCATCCTTCCGGTGTACTGGTATACCCGCAACTACCTCCTCCATCCCGACGTGAAGGGGTGGAGTCCCCTCCTCCTGGACAACCATCCTTACAAGTTCCTGCGCTTGGAACCAGAATCGGCAAACAAGAAATATTGAAGCCATGTTCCGCTTTCTCATAGGTCGCTTGTTCCAGGGTATGCTCGTGCTTCTGGCCCTTTATACGATTACCTTTTTCCTGGCCAAGGCCATGCCGGGCGAACCTTTCACTTCCGAAAAAAACGTCTCGGCCGAGACCAAGGCCAACATCCGCAAGCTCTATGGTCTGGACCAACCCCTTTGGAAACAGTACTTCGTTTATCCCAAGAACATCATCACGGAAGGTTCTTTCGGTGTCTCCACGAGCAAGGGGAGACCAGTGGGCGACATCATCGCGCAATCCTTCCCCAACTCCCTCCTCTTGGGGCTCTGCGCTTTGGGATTCGCCATAGGAATCGGCGTACCCATCGGCGTACTTTCGGCCGTGCGCAGGAACAGTTGGGTCGATTGGACCTGCATGGCCGTTGCCATGATCGGAATTTGCGTTCCTTCCTTCACCATCGGTCCTCTTTTGCAAATCTACGTAGCCGCTCACCTTCCGGGCCTGAAGGTGGCCGGTTGGGGCAACCTCCAGGACGTTCTTCTGCCCGCCTTTACCCTAGGCCTTGTTTCCGCGGCGTACTTGGCTCGCCTATCCCGAGGCGGCATACTCGAAGTGTTGTCCCAGGATTTCGTTCGAACGGCTCATGCCAAGGGCGTGTCACCGACCAAGGTCATTCTGAAGCATACGCTAAGGGGAGGCCTCCTTCCCGCAGTTGCCTACCTGGGCCCGGCTTTCGCCGCCTTGATCAGCGGGTCCTTTATCGTGGAGACGATCTTTCAGGTTCCCGGGATGGGACAACATTTCGTCAATGCAGCCACCACGCGTGACGAGTTTCTTCTCTTGGGGTTATCCCTCTTCTTTGGCTTTCTCATTGTCGTCATGAACCTCCTCGCCGACCTGCTCACGGGTTTTTTGGATCCCCGCGTACGCCTGACTGGCGACACCGAATAGAACCATGGCCGAAAAAGCGTCCACGATCCCGCAAGGTTCCTCCCTATGGAAGGACGCCCGGGCCCGCATGACAAAGAACAAGTTTGCCATGGGAGGGCTTTGGGTAATCGGCATCATGTTTTTCCTTTGTTTCGTTTTCGCATGGTTTTGTCCGGATCCAAACCAGGTGAACCTCGTCAACAAGTTCGCGCCCTCCTCAAGCGAGCACTGGTTCGGCACCGATGCGCTCGGTCGCGATCTTTTTGCCCGCATCCTTTACGGCGGGCAAGTTTCCATTCTGGTAGGCCTGATCGCCACCGCCGTTTCCGTAGCCATAGGGATCGTCTACGGGGCGATTTCGGGGTTTGCCGGAGGAAAGACGGATGCAATCATGATGCGCATTGTGGACACCCTTCTGGCCATTCCCTTTTTGGTTCTCGTGATCGTTCTTCAGGCAACCTTGAGCGACTGGTCGGGGGAGGCGACCAAGTGGATCGTCGATCACTTCGGGTGGGACAAGGAATTCACCGCCCGCCTGACCAACGTCGTTCCCCTGTTTTTCGCCCTCGGACTGCTTGGTTGGCTCACTCTTTCCCGGATCGTTCGGGCCCAGGTAATGAGCATCAAGGAGCGCGAATTCGTCGAAGCCGCCGTGGCTCTCGGTTATGGAAAGGTTCGCATACTCTTTCGTCACGTGATTCCCAACGTCCTCGGGCCCACGGTGGTGTACTCCACCCTCACCGTGCCGGGTTTCATCATGTACGAGGCCATTCTTTCCTTCCTCGGCTTAGGGGTGGAATCACCGAACAGTTCATGGGGAGTCCTGATCAAGGAAGGAGCCAATTTTCTGGAAACCGAAATTCAACTGCTTCTGCTCCCCGGCCTCTTCTTTTCACTCACCCTCTTTTCCCTTAATTTTCTCGGCGACGGGCTTCGGGACGCCCTCGACGTAAAGGCCGCCAAAGACTGATGAGCTTGCTCGACGTAAAGAATCTGAAAACTTATTTCCATACCCGAGCAGGCACGACCCGGGCGGTGGACGACGTCAGCTTCTCCATCGACAAAAAGGAAATCGTTGGAGTCGTGGGGGAATCCGGTTCCGGCAAGTCCGTCACCTGTCACACCATGCTTGGCCTTTTGCCCCAGCCTCCGGCCAAGGTCGAAGGGGGCTCGGTGACCTTCGACGGGCAGGAGTTGATCGGGTTGCCTCCGCCCTTGCTCCGGGCCATCCGGGGGAAACGCATATCCATGGTCTTTCAGGATCCAATGAGTTGCCTTAACCCCTACTTGAGAATCATCGATCAAGTGGCCGAACCCATCCTCATTCACGAGAAAGTTTCCCGTGAACAAGCCGAGAGCCGGGCCATCGAGATGATGAAGAAGGTCGGGATACGCGATGCCGAACAAAGAGCTCGCTCCTACCCACACGAATTTTCGGGCGGCATGCGCCAACGCGTCATGATCGCCATGTCTTTGGCAACGAACCCCGATCTTCTTCTTGCCGACGAACCGACCACCGCGCTCGACGTTACCGTACAAGCCCGCATCCTGAAAATCCTGCGGGATTTGAGAGACGATCTAGGCATAGCCGTGCTTTTCGTGACTCATGATCTTGGTGTTGTGGCCGACGTGGCCGACCGCGTGGTGGTCATGTACCGGGGAAAGATTGTGGAACAGGGAAAAGTACGGGAAATTTTCCAAAATCCGTCCCACCCTTACGTAAAAGGATTGTTGGCTTGCAGACCGACGCTCGAGACCAAATATCGGATCCTGCCCACCGTGGATGACTTCCTCAATACCGAGGAAAGCGAGGATGGTCCGATTCTTAGCGAACGTCGGGACGCTGCGCAACGTCTCGCCACGCTTGAAAAAAAACCATCTTCCGACAAGCGCGACGAGGTCTCTCCCGAGCTTCTTCTCAAAGTAAAAGGGATCAGCGTACACTTCCATTCGGGAGGAGGTTTTCTCGGCAAACCCCGCGAGACGGTCAAGGCGGTGAACGAGGTCGATCTCGACATCCCCAAAGGACGGACTCTCGGCTTGGTCGGGGAGTCGGGATGCGGAAAGACCACGCTTGGTCGGGCCATCCTCCGCCTTCAGCAACCAACCGCGGGTTCCATCCAATATGACGGCAAGGAACTGATCGGCCTCACCCAATCGGACATGCTCGAGTACCGGAAACGCATGCAGATCATTTTTCAGGATCCCTACGCCTCCCTCAACCCCAGGCAAACGATCGAACAAACTCTCATCGAGCCCCTGCTCGTTCACAAGATCGGATCAAACCGCGAGGATCGGCGCGACCGGGTCGTTTCGCTCCTTGAGGAAGTGGGGCTTGGGTCCGAGTTTCTCTTGCGCTACCCACACGAGTTCTCGGGAGGGCAAAGGCAGCGCATAAGCGTAGCCCGCGCACTGGCGGTTGAGCCGGAATTCGTTGTCTGCGACGAATGCGTGAGCGCCATGGACGTATCCGTACAGGCCCAAGTTCTGAATCTTTTGAGAGAGCTTCAAGACAAACGGAAGCTCACTTATTTGTTCATCTCCCACGATCTCAGCGTGGTGAAGTTCATGTCGGACGAGATCGCCGTCATGAGGCAAGGGCGCATCGAGGAATTCGGTTCGGCCAATGAGGTTTACGAAAACCCTCAATCCGATTACACGAGGGAATTGCTTGAGGCCGTTCCCCGAGCCGATTTCTAGAAAACCGGCACGGGGAGCCTTTCAGGACATTTCATGGAGACCCAGTCTTTCACCTGAAAAAAGAAATTGCTGAGCGAGTCCGGCATGTTTTCCAAAATGCTTGAACGCAAAGTGGGCTTGCTGACTATTGCTCCATCCGTCCAATCCGTAACGTTTTTCCAAGGTCTTTGAAATCCACGTGTCTATGGGAAAGGCGTTCGTTCTCGAAGCGCCGAAGAGGAGACAGCAGTCGGCCACCTTCGGCCCGACACCGGGCAAGCCCAAGAGTTTGGACTTCGCCTCTTGCCACGGTAGCTCGACAAGGTCCCGGAGCAAGGTTGGAGTGTTCACAATTTGACGGGCGACTCCATGCACGTATTTGGCCCGGTAACCCATTTTCAATCCACGCAATTCTTCTTCCGAAACTTCCGCAAGCCGTTCCCACCCTGGGAAACTCCAGTGGTCAAGCTCCAGTGGCTCTCCGTATTTTCGGGCAACGAGTTCTTTCATCTCCTTGATTTGGGGAATACTCTTCACAGAGCTAAGCAGGAAAACGAAAAGAACTTCATCCATGGGTTGACGCAAAATACGCAGTCCGGGCAGTTTTTTCATGCATCGATCCAAAACCGGATCACTGCGCCAAGGCAAAGAATCGATGGCGGCGGCAAAACCGGGGCCCATCCAAAGGTAGTTCCGTAGCTTTTTCTCGGTAAAGGGGTGCTTGCTTCCCGTTCGCCAGGTCAACCGGCCGTTGGAAAAACGAAGCTCAACGACCGATTTGCCGATTACCCCTTTCCATGAGGATTCCGACGTCGCGGTCCATGAAAAAGACTGCCCCCCCAACAAGGTCTCTTCCAAGCCAAGACGGCTCATTGGCTGCTCCCCGACCAGTGGCTTCCACTTCGTCAAAAGAGAAACCTTCTTCTTTACTTTCCGTGCCCCCAAAGGAAGCTTTGCTTTGCGGCAAGGAGTTTTCCGTTTTTGTCCTGCAATTCAATTCTCCACGCAACGGGCTTGATCTTGGGCGAATTCCAATCACCGCCCGTTATGCCCAGCAAGATTTCTCTTCTTTCGGTCGTCTTGCGAGGAAGTTCGAGTTCGTACCGTTTCGCCTCCGGATGATCGGAGCGGATTACCCGGATAAGAACACTGGAGTTTTCCGGAAGCCTTGCAAGGGAGTGGTTCAGTTCCAGAACGAAATACAAACCGGCGCGACCTTTGTTCGTCCGTACGACGACCTCTTTGCCGAAAAATTCTTTCCCGGTGAAATACTCGGGAATACGCAAAAAGTCGTTTTCCGTCCAATAGACCTCGCTGATCGAGGAAATTTTTGTTTCCGAATAAAGAGAAGGCAAAAGGGCCAGTAGCACGCCGGCAGTCAAAAGCTTGCGAACTCTCTTCACGGGCAAGAGAAACGGATTACTTCTCTTCGGTCTCCTCCGCAGCTTCCGGCCCGTCTCCTTGAGACTCTTCGGACTCTGGCGCTTCCTCGGCCTCTTCGGCGCTTTCGCCAGCGGATTCGGTCTCCTCCGGCGCATCCGCCTCTTCGGCAGCCTCGGCTTGCGGTTCCGCTGCTTCAGTCTCGCCAGCCGTTTCCTCGGTCGCGGTTTCGGCACCAAGAATATCCTCGGTCTTTGCCTTTTCGGCAAGTTCTTCCTGTTTTTCGACCTTGGCCGGAGCTTTTTTCGCGGCAGGCTTGCGAGTCGTTCGAGACGAAGCGGATTTAGCTGGTCTCTTGGACTTTGGCTTTTCTTGGCTCAAGGCGGCTTTTCTGCGCGCCAAGTAAGCGGTCCGGCGACGACGCTTGATCAATTTGTTGTATTGTTTGCCCATAGTTAAAAATTGGTTGAATATAGAAAACCCAAAGAGGTTACAATCCGAATTGATCAAGCAACGTCAACCGGCCTGCCCGTTTGAGCCGACTCATAGGTCGCATCGATGATCTTCATCAAGGCCAAGGCTTGGTCCGGTGTGTTAAGGGGGTCTTCTTCCCCATTGATCGAACGAACGAAGTTTTCGGCCGAGCGAATCCTGCCCATGTCTTCATTTGGCTCGGTGACAATCGATCTGTTGACGGAACGGCCATGCTCCTGCACGTAAAGCTCGCAGTCGTCGATTGCGGTTTCATCAAGCCCGTCCGCACCGAACAAGCGACGGATCATGCCTCCCGCCTTTTTCCCTTGAAAGGTCACGGAGACCTCCTCGCGCTTGTTCATTTCCGCCCAAGAAATTTGGAAACTCAGCACCTGACCGGTTTGAAAACGAACGAAACCGTGAGCTGCGCTCTCCACGTCGGTTACTCCGTCGGCCACGTCCGGTATTCCCCAGGGACCTTTGAATTTCTTGTCTTGAATGAAATCGTCGAAAGTCTGGGCAAGCACGCAAGAGGGTTGCGGATAGTCCATGTAATACAAGGCCAAGTCGACCATATGGAGAAGGTCGATCAAGGGACCGCCACCTGAAAGCTCCTTGTTGGTAAACCATCCTCCGAAGCCGGGAATGCCGGTACGACGGATCCATTTTGCCTGGGCGGAATTGATGGCTCCGACCTCTCCCGCATCTATGTACTCCCGCAGGGCGTAGGATTCGGGGCGAGCCCGGTTGTTGAAATTGAACATGAGGGTTTTGCCTGCGTTTTCGGCCGCTTCCTTCATCTGCTTGACCTCGGACGCATTCAGGGCTGGAGGCTTTTCGCAAAAGACGTGCTTGCCTGCCTGCAGCGCTTGAAGAGCAAGGGGTCTGTGCGTACGATTGGGCGTAATGATGCTAACCGCGTCCAGATCCTGCAATTCCTCGAGCATTTTTTGCGAATCCGCGAATACGTTGGGCACGTCGTAGGTGTTCGCGGCGCTTTTGGCCGCTTCCTGATTCATGTCGCATATTGCGTGGAGTTGCCCGCCTGCTGCCTTGAAGCCCGCAGCATGGTATTGCAGCATGCCTCCCGCGCCGATGATTCCAATTTTCTTTGCCATGTGATTGCTCTCCGCTTACTTGGGAACGGCGGGAAACTTGACCCACTTTTCCTTGGACTTGGAACTCTTGACGACGGTCTCGATGAACGCCATCCCGATAATTCCATCGCGAATATCCGGATAGTCGTAACCGGACTTGCGGGGATACTTGCCCGCAATCTCATCACGGATGGCCACGGCCGCGGCATTGTAAACGTTGGCGAAGGCCTCGATGAATCCTTCGGGATGACCGAAAGGGATACGGGTGTTGTCCGCCGCAGCCCCGGTCACGTAGTCATTTCCACGTCGATAGATTTGCCTAGGAGCGCGAGCGTCCTTGACGATCAAATCGTTGGGCTCTTCCTGATGCCATTCCAAGGATTTCTTGGTCCCGTAGACCCGGATGTTAAGATCGTTCTCGTCGCCATTGGAAACCTGCGAGGCATAAATGATCCCTCGGGCTCCGCCCTTGAAGCGCACCAAAACGTTTCCGTCGTCATCCAAAGTCCGGCCTGGGATATTGACGGATAAATCGGCGCACAAACGGTCAATTTCCAAGCCAGTGACGTAATGGACCAGATTCTCGGCATGAGTTCCGATATCTCCCATGCAGTTCGAAATTCCCGCAATCTTCGGGTTGGCCCGCCAATTGGCAATTGCCTTGTCTTCCCCCGTGAGGGCTGTGATGGCATAGCCTTGGGGATACTCGCACACGACTTTGATCAACTCGCCCAACTCGCCTTTGCGAATCATCTGGCGGGCAAGCTTGACCATTGGATAACCGGTGTAATTGTGAGTGAGAGCAAAGACCTTTTTCGACTTGTTGATGATCTTGCGCAACTCACGAGCCTGCTCAAGATCGAGAGTAACGGGTTTGTCGCAGATCACGTTGAATCCGGCTTCCAAAAAAGTCTTGGCGACGTCGAAGTGCAGATAGTTCTGAACTACGATCGTAACAAAGTCGATGCGTTCGTTTTCGGGAAGGGCCTTTTCCTTTTCCGCCATTTCCTGATAGGAGGCGTAAACCCTCGACGACTCCAGGTAGAAGTCCTTGCCGGACAAAGCGGATTTCTTGGGGTCCGAGGAGAAGGCCCCCGCGACCAGTTCGATCTCTCCATCCAATGCGGCGGCTCGGCGATGAACCCCTCCAATGAAGGCCCCTCTTCCGCCACCCACCATTCCCATGCGTAACTTTCGTTTCATATCTCGTTTCGTAATTCTGTTTTGAGGTTGTCCCGAAACCAGCCAGTCTCTTACTGGTTTTCCTTGTCGAAGGCGGAATCGAAGGCGATTTCGTTTGGCTTGAAATCAAGATCCTTGATGAATTCGCATGACTCGGCCGCTCCATGAAAGCGATCCATGCGACTGTCCTCCCACTCGATGGAAAGAGGCCCGGCGTATCCGATGTCGTTCAAGGCAACGATAATTTCTTCGAAATCGACGTCGCCTCGGCCTACCGAACGAAAATCCCAATGTCTCCTTGGGTCGGCAAAGGTCGTGTGACCGCCGAAAACGCCGACCGTGCCATCCCCGTGACCCCACCACGCATCCTTCATGTGGGCATGGTAAATGCGGTCGGAAAAAGTTCGGATGAACTTGACGTAATCAACCCCTTGGTACCCCAAGTGAGACGGGTCATAATTAAAGCCAAAACGCTTGTGGTTTTTGACGGCGCGCAAGGCACGCTCGGCGCTTGCTATGTCGAAAGCGATCTCAGTCGGGTGAACTTCCAAGGCGAAGTTGACGTCATGCTTCTCGAATTCTTCCAAGATCGGTCCGAACCGCTTGGCAAAGTCTTGAAACCCTTTTTCCCAGTAGGCTTGGTCGGTCGGGGGGAAAGCGTAAATCGAATGCCATATGCTTGATCCGGTGAAGCCGTTTACGACGGCGGGAAAATCATCTTTCTTTTTGCGGTCGGGCTTGGCATTGATGAAATTTCTGCATGCCTTCGCGGTCTTGGCCAGTTTCTTGGCGGCCCGTTTGCGGACTTTTTCCGGATCCCCGTCACCCCAAACGTCCGGAGGCAAGATTGCCTTGTGCCTTTCGTCTATCAGATCACATACGGCCTGTCCGACCAGATGACTCGAAATGGCAAAGCAGGTAAGTCCGTGATCGGAAAGAATCTCCCATCTTTCCTGGCAGTACTTTTTGGAGATTGCCGCCTTGTCCACGTCGAAGTGATCGCCCCAACAGGCAAGCTCCAGGCCGTCGTAGCCCATTTCTGCTGCTTTCTCAGCTAGGTTTGGAAAGGATAAGTCGGCCCATTGGCCGGTAAACAAAGTCACGGGTCGTGGCATAACGATTGGGTTTCGGGGTTATCGATGATCAGGTTGAAAAGGGTAAAATCGAATACTTGAAAGAAACGCTCTTTGGGGCAATCCCATTTTTAAAATTCGACCCGGAGCGAGTCCCTCACGCGGACACGAGGATTTTCGCGGCGGCTTGAAACCCGATTGAAAAAGGATTTCTTTTCCCGACCTTCAACTCCATTGCATTCGCAACTTCTTCCCGGGAAAGAATTTTGATTTTGCTTCCAGGCACAAGATGCTTCGCTCGGGCGAACTTGAGAAAATTCTTTTCTTGGTCGTCGATTGATTCAATCGTAACGGTCATGCCTTCCTTGCAATCGAGCAGGGAACGGTTCTTGTGGATTTGAATAATTCCCCCCTTGGTCGGAATGGGGTGACCGTGCGGGTCATGCCTTGGCCTGCCCAGAAAGTCGTCCAATCGTTCCAGAACTTTTTCCGATATCGAGTGCTCCAACTCCTCCGCCTCGTCATGAATTTCGCTCCAATCCAAACCCAGCGTTTCGACCAAAAAAGTTTCAAGCAACCGATGGCGACGCAGTATGTTCATTCCAAGTTTTCTGCCTGAGGCGGTGAGTTTTACGCCTTTGCGCGACTTATAACTCAACCACCCTTCCTTTTCCAAATTCTTGACCATGGAGGTGGCGGTTCCCGGAGTCACTTTCAGAGAGTCCGATATCAACCCCATGGGAACCTCTCTCTTGTGGCTTTCCAAAGAAATCATCAGGATTTGCTTCAAGTAGTTCTCGACCGTTGGACTTGGCATCAAAAGCGAGACTCTCTTTTTTGCCGGATTGACTCAAGGGAAAACTTCCTCATACTTTGATTAATCAAAGTGAATTCTTTTACTACCCTTACTAAAAACTTTTTCTACCCAAGCTTGTTTGCATGGAAGCTTTGCGCTGCAATCGCAATGCTGGCGGCTGGCGGTTGCTCGGATAAGCCCGCAATGGAAAACGAGGTTCCGGTGGTCGTCGTAACGACGACCCACCTGTCCGACTTGGTTCACTCGCTTGCCGGAAAACAGGTCAAAGTGATCTCCCTCATGGGACCGGGCGTGGACCCGCACCTCTACAAACCGACGTCCCGGGACTTGAGCTCTCTCGCCAAAGCCGACTTGATCGTCTTCCACGGGTTGCTGCTCGAGGGGCGCATGGCTCAGGCTCTCGAACAGGCGGACAGAAGGGGAATCTCCTCGGTTGCGGCAACCTCCGAAATACCCAAGACACAGCTCCTGCACGATGGCGAGGAGAGTGAGGACGGACATGCGGATCCGCATGTTTGGTTCTCGCCTGAAATTTGGTCGATTTGCGTCCACACTGTGATGAAAAAATTGATCGAGCTTGATCCCGAATCCGAAGCGGAGATCAGAAAAAACGCAAGGGAGCTGTTGGAAGAGATCGAGGAGATAAAAATTTGGTCTTTGGAACAGGTGACGGGAATCCCTCAAGGCAGTCGAAAGCTCGTCACCAGTCACGACGCCTTCCGCTATTTTGGCAAGGATCTCGGACTTGAAGTAATTGGTCTGCAAGGCATGTCGACGAGCGTGGAGGCGGGTTTGGCCGACCGGGCGAACTTGGTTGATTTCATCAAGCAACAGAACATTCCCGCCATCTTCGTGGAGTCCAGCGTAAACCCGGCCGCCATGAATGAAATCGCAAAAGAGAGTGGCGTCTTCATCGGAGGAGAACTGTTTTCCGATGCTCTGGGCCCCCCTGGCAAATCGGCCATCGGACCCGCCGGCAAAAGCTTTAAACTGAACAGTTGGGGAGGAATGATGGTTCACAACGTATCGACCATCGCGGAGGCGCTGGGTTCTCGGAATCAGCCATGAATCCGCCGGACTCCAGGCCTTTGGAAATCCACGACCTCACCGTTTCCTATCATCGAAAGCCGGTTCTCTACGGCATTGACCTTGAAGTTGCAGAAGGAACCCTGACCGGAATCATCGGTCCCAACGGCGCCGGAAAATCCACCTTGATCAAAACCATCATGGGGATGGTTCCCTCCAACGGGGGATGGGTGAAGATTTTTGGAAAGCCTGCCAAAAAGTCTTATGGCCGCGTAGGCTACGTCCCCCAAAGAGAATCGGTCGATTGGGACTTCCCGGTGTCGGTTCTCGACGTGGTCCTGATGGGCAGGTACGCTCACGTCGGATGGCTGAAACGGATTGGGAAAAAGGACCGTGAGATTGCTTGCGAATGTCTTGATAAAGTAAACATGCTCCCCTTCGCTGATCGCCAAATAGGAAAACTTTCGGGGGGTCAGCAGCAGAGGGTTTTTCTCGCCCGGGCTTTGGCCCAGGAAAGCGATCTTTACTTGATGGACGAACCCTTTGCGGGTGTGGACGCCGTGACCGAGAAAGCTATCATCGAACTTTTGCGTGAGTTGAAGGATCAAGGGAAAACCCTGCTCGTGGTTCATCATGATCTCTCGACCGCGAAGGAATACTTTGACCGACTGATTTTGCTCAACATGCGACTGGTCGCCAGCGGTGAGGTGAAAAAGACCTTCACGCGGGATCTTCTGCAAAAGACCTATGGCGGCAGGCTGACCATCTTTACGGAAGTGGCGGACCAATCGGCGGGAGTGAAGGAATATGAGCGGGAAGCCGATCCCTCCTGATCCAAAACGCCAATGACAAGCGCAGGCAGACTCGAAAGACCACGGCCAAGGTTCCGGATTGCCGGCAGGGTTGGGATTTGTTGCGCATTGCTCTTTCTCTTTGCCCTCCCCTTGCAAGGAGAACAAATCGGTTCTCAGGGGGACAGCCTCCTTGAAAGAAGCCATCGCTTTCTTTCCTTGTCGGACAAATCCGTGAGGATGGTTCTTTTGGGCGCGATCCTCATGGGTTTGAACTGCGGCACAATGGGGAGCCTTATCGTAACACGAAGGCTTTCCCTTTTCGGCGACACGCTTTCCCATGCCGTACTCCCCGGAGTGGCGATGGGCTTTCTATGGAGCCAATCAAAGGATTCATGGGCCATTCTTGCCGGTGCGACCGTGGCTGGTTTTTTGGGCGTTGCCCTGATCTCGCTCCTCAAAAAAACAAGCCGCATCAGTCAAGACAGCGCCCTGGGGCTCGTGCTGTCGGGTTTTTACGCCTTGGGTATTTGCATGTTCACCAGAATCCAAAAAATGGAGTTCGGGAATCAATCGGGCATCGACAAATACCTTTTTGGCCAGGTCGTGGGCCTTTCTTCGTCCGATCTATGGACCATGGCTTTTTCTTTCCTGCTGATCCTCATGCTGAGCGTGCTTCTATACAAGGAATTATTGGTCGCCGGATTTGATTCCGAATTTGCCCGTTCGATCGGCTTGCCCGTTGATTTTCTTCAATACGCATTGTGGCTGCTCCTTGCCTTTGCCGTCATCACGTCCCTTCAAGTCGTAGGGGTGGTTTTGGTTTCCGCGCTGTTGATCATCCCTGCGGCCACGGCGTCCTTGATCACCGACAAGATGAAAGCAATGTTGATTTGGTCCGCGCTGCTTGGATGCGCGGCAGGGGCAATCGGGGCATTTCTATCGTTTCTCGGCAACCAACTGCCGACCGGTCCGCTCATCGTCTTGGCATCGACTGCTTTTTTTCTTTCGACGCTTTTTTTGCACCCTCAAAACGGCCTGTTTTTCAAATGGCTCGCCGCCCGAAACAGAAACCAGAGAATTGCCTTGGAGAACACCCTGAAAGCGGTTTACCAGGAACTCGAATCCCTCGATTTTCAAAAGGATATTATTTCGGTCGGCCAATTGGCAAAGCGAAGAAGGACGAGCATGCCCCAAGCCCATCGTGAAGTAAAAGCTTTGTTTGCCAAACAATATGCAACGCTTCATTCCGCAAAAATCGAAAATTCCGCCCCGCTCAAACCGACCATGCTGTCCTTGACGCCCAAGGGTTGGGGAAAGGCCTGCCGAATCGTAAGGAATCATCGGCTTTGGGAATTGTACCTCACGAATGAAGCTCGCTACGCTCCGGATCACGTGCATGACGACGCCGAGAAAATCGAGCATGTCCTGGGTGAAGAAACCGTTCGCCGGATAGAGCGCATTTTATCCAACCCCAGAAAAGATCCGCACGGCAAACTCATCCCCAGCCAACAAGACATTGATCGTGGATTCATCGCTTGAAATGAGTGCAAACAAGCAGGCAAGAGAACCTTTTGTCCCGGATTTTGATCTGATCGACACTTTTGTCACGCCTTGGTCCAATCAGGCTGAAATTGCCTGGAACGGGCAAATCATAACAATGGGTATCCTCGTCTCTCTGGCCTGTGGATTGGTTGGTTCTTTTATCGTTGTCCGCAAGCTCGCCCTGATGGGAGACGCCATCAGCCATGGCATCTTGCCCGGTTTGGCCCTAGCCTTCATCATCATGCAATCCAGGGCTTTGTTCCCGATGTTCTTCGGCGCTTGCCTAGCCGGAATGCTATGCAGTTTGTGCATAGAGTGGCTGCAAAAAAAATCCATTTTGAAACCCGACGCCGCCCTTGGGCTTACCTTTACCGCCTTCTTTGCCTTCGGCATACTGCTCATCGCTATATACGGAACGAACGCCCATATGGATGCCGATTGTATGTTGTATGGCGAGATTGGCTTGGTTCCTCTGGCGGACAAGCTGTCCATAGCGGGCGTGGTCTTGGGTGCCCGGCCCATCGTGTCAATGGCCGCAGTAACCCTTCTGGTCGTCGTCTCGGTTACTCTTTTTTACAGGCCGTTGATGGTCACCAGTTTCGATTTTACCCTGGCTAAAACCTTGGGATTGCCGGTTGCCTTGATCCATTACGGGTTGATGCTCTTGCTTGCCCTCACGATCGTTTCCGCCTTCGAAGCGGTCGGGGTGATCCTCGTGATCTCCATGCTTATTTTTCCATCGGTCACGGCTGGTTTCTTCTTCTCGAGAATGCCCGCTATTTTGTTTTCTTCGCTTCCCCTCTCCGTACTTTATTCAACCGGTGGTTTCTTTCTGGCCCGATGGCTGGATTGCTCCATCGCCGGGGCCATGGTTTTGGTTGCCTGCCTTTGTTTTGGATTAGGCTGGTGGTTCGGACCTAAAGGTGGTTTGGCTTGGCAAATCCTCAAGAGGCTGGGATATGGCGCTCATTCCGGTGATGCAAAGAGCGAGCGATTCGCGATGAAGAGTTAGGATCACCTCATCTTGCGTAAATCCCCGAATCCACAAAGTGCCCGAACACAAAAAAAGCCCCCGGTTTCCCGGAGGCTTTGCAAAGAGTTGAATGAAAAAGATTAGGAATCTTTCTTCTTTCCTTTCTTCTTGCCGGCAACGGCTACCTTGGTTGCTTCTTGAAGCTTGCCCTTCTTGGTTGCGCAATTGCAGCCGTGAATTTCAAGCGAAGCGCCGGCGGCAAGCTTGGTCGGGCATTCGAAGCCGGCCATCTCGGTCTTGCTGCCTACTTTGACTTTGATATCCTTCTTGCCGGCTTTGAGCGTCAAGGTTTTGGATTCTTTGTCAAAACCAACGAGCTTTGCCTTGAAGGGTTTGGACGGGCAACCTGCGAAGACTGAACCTGCAAGAGCCAACGAGGCGAAAATTGCGAATACTTTTTTCATGTTGAGAATGGGATTGGGTTGATAGAAGTGAACCATTCAGTCAATATGGGTCCAGAGATTATTCAAGAAAGAATTACCTTCTTTTTGTTTTTTTAAAATAGAGCTTTTTGTCTACTCCATACTCTTTTCCTCGTCATGAAGATCATTTCGACTTCCATATTTCTCTTGCTATGCCCTCTTTTTTGTCTGGCTCATCCGATTCCCGATATTCCGGTCATCGGTACTTTTGAACGAGAGGGAAAAGCCGTTGTCCTTGTCGAAGTTGATCCAAGATGCTTCGCCGAGGATCCCGAGGAAGTGGATTTCCTTCTCAAGGAGGCCTATGATAAACTTTCCGATCAGGAACGCGAGAAACTCAAAGATCAAGCCAACACTCTCATGGAAAATACTTTGCGGGTGAGGTTTGGCCCCGAAGAATGGTTTTTTCCGGATTTTCGATTCGATTTTCTAACCAAGGAACACGAGACCATCATTCTCGAAGAAGATATCGTCGTACTGCGAGGAACTTACGAACGGACACTTTCGCAGGATTTAAGAACCTACCAAATCAAGGCGTTGGATTCGGCTGACTACGACTTGATCTTCACCAACGTCGTAGACGGAAAACCTCTTAGAAGAGTCAATGTTTTATGGCCGGGGGAGGAAAGCTTTGCGCTCGACCTTCCTTACTATTCAAAAGATGAAAAAACCACACTTGCTCTTGAGCATCAAAATGGCAATCACGCCAATGATACTTTAAGCACCTTCTATTCTTTTTTAAGAAAGGGATTCGTCCATGTTCTGCCGGATGGATTGGACCATGTTTTGTTCGTAATCGGTCTTTTCTTGTTCAGCAGAAAAGCCAAACCGCTGCTTTTGCAAGTAACCGCCTTCACCATCGCCCACACAATCACGATTGCCTTGGCCTCGCTCAACTTCATCGTCATTAGCCCTTCCATCGTAGAGCCGCTGATAGCCCTGAGCATTGCCTTACTCGCCGTTGAGAACGTCCTTCAACGAAAGTTTGCTCTTGTTTTTTCTTTTCGACTGGCGACCGTTTTCATTTTCGGTTTGATTCACGGCTTGGGTTTTGCGGGCGTTTCCAGTCTGAACCCAGAGTCTCCTTCTTTCCTCGCCGAACTCCTTGGATTTACCATCGGGGTAGATTTCGGACAAGTTGCCGTTATCCTGATCTTCATGACTTTGCTCCGGTGTTTGTCAGCTCTCGAAAAAGCTCCTTCGGCAAAATTTCTTTCTCCGGTCTGCTTCAATTTTTTCCTGATCGGGGCTATTGCCGTCCTCTTTTTTGAGGGAGCGTTGAACCCATCCGTTAGCCTGGTCTTTTGGTTCGTCGGATTAGCGGCGGCCTGCCTAAGCTTGCAATACGAAAAGACGCTTACAAAATCATTTGGAGACAAATCACTGATTGAACAAGCCGACCGATACCAGATCTTTTTCGTAATACCAGGATCCGCTGTCATTGGATTAATTGGTTGTTACTGGACGATCGAGCGCCTTTTCTTTTGATGATTTTTCGGGCTTTTCAGCTTGAATGATCAGTTGCGATTGGCAAAATCCGTCACTCCTACCAATGATCAGAACATTAACTCTAATCCTGAGCTTTTTCGCGGCTTTCACAGCTAGCGGCCTTTCTCTTGGGCTTTTTCAGGTTGGCGTTTGGGCAAACATGTTCGATCAATTTTACGAGGAAACGAATTCGGTTTTGGTGTCAGCGGAACGTGTATTTGATGGCCAGCACAGGTGCAAGGGTTGTGAGTTCGTAACCGACCAAGGAACTTCGCCCAAAGAAGCTCTTTCGTCCGTCGGTCAATCTTCGGAAAAAATCCCCCTTGATAAAGGAACAAGCACTCCGGTTTTCTTCTTCAATCCATTGGTCCCGAATCAGTCTTCGGTTGCACCGCAACCTCCCTTGCCCGTATTCGAAAAAACGGAGACGCCGCCGCCCCGGCTTTTTGTCTAGCTCTCCTTTTTATACTCTGACGAAACGCACCTTCCAATTGCAGGAAGATCGGTTTCTTTACTAGTTGCGTTCGTCAACCCTTCAATCGAATACCCTTTTCAAATTTTAAACTCCAATGAACAAAATATTTCTGAAAATTCTTTCTCTTCTCGCCCTCACCTGCTCCGCTCTTGCTCACGAAGGCAACTGGACCGCCGCCCGACCCGATGGACATGCCCCCATTTCCGTGATGGGCGACCACACGCACAAGATGGGGGAATCGATGATCTCCTACCGGTACATGACCATGGACATGAAAGGCTTGCTCAAGGGATCTTCCGACATCACAAAAGCCCAGGCAGCACCTTCTTACCCAATGAGCATGATGGGCAACATGCTCCCCAAGGACATGTCCATGGACATGCATATGTTCGGAACCATGCATGCCATTTCCGACAAGTGGACGCTTATGGGCATGATCAATTACCTCGACAACGAAATGAGTATGCAAAGTGGTATGAAAATGGAATCCAGCGGCTTAAGTGACATTAAATTGGGCGGACTCTATGAACTTTTATCCACGGACCATGGTCGTCGCACTCACCTGAATCTAGGTGTAAGTTTGCCAACCGGTTCTATCGATGAGAAAAATTCCGCTGGCAATATCCTAGGCTACGGAATGCAACTTGGTTCAGGCACTTGGGACTTCACCCCCGCCATTACGTTCCTCGGACAAACGGATGATTATTCCTGGGGGGCTCAATTCGGGGGAGTCTTGAGAATCGGCGAGAACGATCAGGATTACAGCTTAGGTAACCGTCTGGAGGCTTCCCTTTGGGGCGCCCGCAAGCTTACCGATTCCATCAGCGCTTCGGCCAAACTCGACTATTCGAGCCAAAGCGAGGTAGACGGGGAAGATTCCAGAATGATGAAAACCATGTCCCCCGCACTGGATCCAAAGTCGCAAGGTCGCGACTTAGCCACTTTTGGTTTGGGTCTGAATTACTATTTTCAAGCCGGCGAACTACAAGGTCACCGCTTCGCCGCCGAATGGGAAACTCCGATCAGCCAGAACGTAAACGGCGTGCAACTCGAGCTTGACTCCATCTGGACTCTCGGCTGGCAATATGCTTGGTAATCAAAGCAAGCTAACAAACAAAAGCCCATCAGCACCAAAACAAAACCATTACGGAAAGTTAAAGTCTTTGAGCTAACGAAGGAAGGCGTAACATGACCGAGGATGCCTTGGATTCGGATCAAGGGATTGCCGAAACGACCCAAAAATACGATCTAAGGCGTAACTTTTTCAACGGTATCGTGGAGGCAAGCTTTTCCGCCACGGCCCTCTTGGTCGCCATACGCCACTTCGAGGCATCCGATCATGCAAAGTCCTTGATTGCCGGAGGATCCTGCCTGGGTTTTCTGTTGGCACCCGGATTTCTCCTGATGATAGGAAAAAGCAAGCTTCCAGTCAGCAGGATTTGCTCTCTCCTCATGTTGGGTACGGCGATCGGGATCCTTCTGTCAGCCACGGCAAACTCGGCCTGGGTTTATGCGGGTTGGCTTCTCCTTGCCTGTGTTCTGGCCGGCCAAGTACCATCCTTGATGGTTCACATCTACT